>JAVQXS010000415.1:0-1860 GCA_033578065.1 Thermoleophilia bacterium | reverse complement strand
AGAACGGCGGGGTCAGGTCTTGCAATCCAACATGCCCGTCCCTCCCAGAGGGAGCCAGATCGGGCACTGTCGTATCGGGCACTGTCGTACTGCAAGACCTGGCCGTGCGTCTCCCGGTTCGGCGGCGCCGACCGGCGAGGACCGCTCACCCACGCCGGCCCGACGTATCTGCGCTGGGCGCTGATCGAAGCAGCCACCACGCCTGCGGGCATGAGCTCCACCGCGACCGCGATCAGCGCAGCAAGGTCCGGCTCGGCAAGCAGCGCTGGGCGAAGGTCGCCCAGGTGCCGATGCGCGCGAACATCGCCGTGGCGAACGCTGACAGGCCCCGTCGGGGAGTACGGCGCGACGACTACTGGTTGACGGGGAGCGTGCGCACGCGGATGCGATTGGACTCGAGTACGACGATGCTGCCCTGAGTTAGGGCGTCTTCGACCGCGGCGAGGTTGGCGAGGAGCAGTGATGCCTGCCGCTCGGGACGCCGTTCGGTTCCGCCTCGGAAGAGCACGACGGAAGGAGAGCGCTCACGCCGAAGCGCGAGCAGCGTCCCGAAGTCGGTGTCGGCGGAGACGAGGACGCGGTCTTCGCTGCGCGCTCGTTCGAAGACCTCCTCGTCGCTGGCCGCTTGCATGCCGTAGTCGCGGACGTGACTTGCGTCGTGGCCGGCGTCGGCGAGCCGTCGCGCGACGAGCGGCGAGAGGGCGCTGTCGACCAGGAATCTCAACCGGCGGCGAGCGGGAGCTCGCGCTCGCGCACGGCCTCGGCCGCGTAGCGCAGCGCCTCCTCGACGTCTGCCGGTTCGAGATCAGGGTAGGCGGCGACGATCTCTTCGACCGTCATGCCGTCGGCAATCATGCCCACGATCGTCGCGACCGGGATCCGCAGGCCGCGGATGCAGGGGACGCCGCCCATCTGGTCGGCACGCACGGTGATCCGGTCGAATGCCATCGATTCGCTCCTGACCTCAGAGTATGCGAATCGGGCGGTGCAACGGGGTCAGGTCCCCGGTGTTGCGCGGCGCTGTGACATCGTAAGCAGGACGCCCAGAGCCCAGCCGGCTCCGTCCTCTACGCTCGCGCGGTATGGGAAGCGACCTCGCGGCGCAGATCGCGCAGACGATCATCGAGGGCTTCGACCGCCACTACCGGCTCTTCCGGGAGACGAGCGCGCGCGCGAAGGAGCGCTTCGAGGAGGGCGACTGGGCGGGCGTGCAGCGGGCGGTGCGCGAGCGCATCGGCTTCTACGACGAGCGCGTGCGCGAGTGCGTCGCGCGCCTGCGCGAGGAGCTCGGCGCCGACGCCGCGGACGACGAGACCTGGCAGCGGGCGAAGCTCCTCTATATCGGGCTCCTCGTCGACCACAAGCGGCCGGAGCTCGCGGAGACGTTCTTCAACTCGGTCGTCACCCGCATCCTCGGGCGCACCTACCGGCACAACAACTTCATCTTCGTGCGCGCGGCGATCTCGACCGAGTACATCGAGGCCGACCCGCCCGTCTACCGCAGCTACTACCCCGAGGAGGGCGAGCTGCAGGCGACCTTCGTCGAGGTGCTGCGCGGGATGGGCTGGCGGCGACCGTTCGCGAACCTCGAGCGGGACGTCGGCTTCGTGCTGCGCGCGCTGCTCGAGCACCTCGGAGGGAGCTGGCCGGCACGGCAGCCGAACTTCCAGGTGCAGGTCGTGAGCTCGGCCTTCTACCGCAACAAGGCAGCCTTCGTCATCGGCCGCATCGTCAACGGCAACGAGGAGACGCCGTTCGTCATCCCGGTGCTCCACGACGAGGAGGGACGCCTCGTCCTCGACACCGTCATCTGCGACCCGGAGGAGATCTCGATCCTCTTCTCCCTCTCCCGCGCCTACT
>JAVQXS010000414.1:0-1862 GCA_033578065.1 Thermoleophilia bacterium | reverse complement strand
GAGGCGATGGACGAGCACGTCGTCCTGTTGGAGGGGGTAGTGGGTGTCGAGCGCGAAGGGGAAGCTCTCCGACGACGCTGCGAGGTGGACGTTGGCGGCGGTCGCCACCCCGAGCTCCGCCCAGCTTCCGATGACACACCACTTCCCGGCCGCGCCCGCGAGCGCGGCGATCTGACGTGCGCGAGTGAGCCCGCCCGCTTCCGAGGGGTAGACGACGAGCACGTCGCACGCATCGGCGCGGAGGAGATCGAGCGCCGAGCGGAGATCCGTGCACGCCTCGTCGGCGGCGATGGGGACCGCAACCGAGCGACGGACCTGCGCGAGGCCCGCGAGATCGAAGTCCGGCACCGGCTGCTCGACGTACCGGAGGTCGAACCGCTCGAGCCCCCGGATCCACCGGATCGCCGTCGGCACGCTCCACATCATGTTCGCGTCGATGCGGATAGGAACGTCCGGGCCAACAGCGTCCCGAATGGCAGCGAGCGTGTCGTGGTCTTGCGCGAAGTCGCGCCCGACCTTGAGCTTGAGCTCTCGGAAGCCGGAGGCGACGAAGTCCGCAGCGCGACGCGCGTTCCGCTCCGGGTCGTCGATGAACAGGTAGCCGACGACGGGCACGCGCTCCCGGAAGACGCCGCCGAGGAGCTCGACGACCCCGACGCCGAGCGCCTTCCCCTTGAGGTCGAGGAGCGCCATCTCGATCCCGCTGATCGCGTACGCCGCGATGCGGCTCCAGTTCCGCGCGAACTCCTCCATCCGATGGAGGAGCCAGTCGATGCGGAGCGGATCCTCACCGAGGAGGAACTGCGTGAGCTCCTCCTCGACGATCGTCCGGACGGTGGGGAGCGTCGGCCCGGGGCACTCGCCGATCCCGACGAGCCCCTCGCTCGTCTCGATCCGGATGACGATCCCCGACGCCGACTGCCGGGTCCCACCCGCCCAGACGAGCGGCGCCGCCACGGGCACCCGACACGTCGTGGCCTCGACCTTCGTGATCCGCACGACGACGGGTACACTACGGCCGCTCCCGCGGATTGTCAACTATCGTCCGATTGTCAACAATAACCCCGAGCATAATGAGGACCCGTGGCGTCCGAGGAGGGAGGTAGGGGCGTGCCGCGCCGGTCAGCCGGCAGCCAGATGCCGCGGCGCCAGCAGGTGCTCGACATCCTGCGGAGCGAGATCGTGACCGGCCGCTACGAGCCGGGGGAACGCCTGATCGAGGCCGCGATCTCCAAGGAGCTCGGCACGAGCCGGGGGCCTGTACGGGAGGCGCTGCGCCAGCTCGAGCACGAGGGCCTCGTCGTCTCTGTCCCGTACCGCGGCGCGGTCGTCCTCGACGTCTCGGACGAGGAGGTGCAGGAGGTTCTCATCCCGATCCGGCTGACGCTCGAGAGCTACAGCTTCACGAAGGCCATGGAGCTCATGACAGATGACGACTTCGGCGAGCTCGCGAAGCAGCTCTGGCTCATGGAGGAAGGCGCCCGCCGAGGCGACCTCCAGCAGGTCGTCGAGGCGGATCTCCGCTTCCACGAGATCGTCATCGCCGCCTCGCGTCGACCGCATACGATGCAGGTCTGGCGGAGCATCTGGCCGCGGATTCGCAACTACTTCGTCCGCTACGGGCGTCTCCGTCCGCTCGAGTCGAACGTCGTGGAGCACCGCGAGCTGCTCGAGGCGCTCGCAAGCCGCGACCCCGAGCAGATGCTCGAGGTGCTCGAGCGACACATCGCCGTCCCCGTCCCCACCTCGGCGGGATCTGTCGCCGGCGAGGCGCGCTGAGCCGCGTGGAGCGCGCCGCTCTCCTCCACGTCCGGGACCTGCGCACGTGGTTCTACACGTACGGGGGCGTCCTCCGTGCGGTC
>JAVQXS010000413.1:0-1862 GCA_033578065.1 Thermoleophilia bacterium | reverse complement strand
CCTCCAGGCGCTCCCGCTCAGGCCCTTCGCCGACGACGAGGAGGACGACCCGCTCGTCCATCGTCGCAGCGGACGCGCGCACGAGCGTGTCGAGGCCCTTCTCGGGCGCGAGCCGGGCCGCGGAGAGGACGACGACCTCGTCGGGTCCGAGGCCGAGACGGGCGCGGAGCCCGTCGCGAGCCACACGGAGCCCCTCCGCGCGTCGCGCGAGAGCGTCGATGTCGATCGTGACGGCGAAGCGTCCCATCCGCCCCGGATCGGCTCCGCGCTCGAGCATCGACTCGCGAGCGAGCGTCCCGGCGACGAGCACCCAGGCCGCCCCGCGGACGACGTGGGGGACGACAGCGTCCTTCACCGCGCGCCTCCAGCCTGCGCGCGGCCCCGCGTCGTGGCTCTCGACGTGGAGGACGTACGGCACCTCCTGCCTGCGACACCAGAGGATGGCGGCCTGGCAGGCGAACGTGCTCCAGCCGGACACGACGACGACGTCTGGGTCGAGCTCGCGGAGCACCGACCCGACCTCGGGGCTCACGACGTAGTCGTGCGCGAGCAGACGCCCGAGCGCCGGGACACGCTCGCCCTCGAGGAAGCGCGCCTCGTGTCCGAGCTCGACGCGCCAGGCCCGCCCCGCGAGCGTCTGCGCCGCGTAGACGACGGTGAGGTCGATCCCGGGCTCGGAGGCAATGCGGTCGAAGAGCGGCGCGCGGTAGGGCGTGGGCTCGGGCGAGACGACGACGACACGAAGCGCCGCGCCGCGCTCGTCCGCGAGCCGGGCGCGCGCTCGCCGGGCTTGCGCCCGGCCGCTGCGGGCGATGGCGCGTCGTCGGCGCCGTCGCTCGAGCGCACGAACGGGCAGGCTCGGATCGAGCGACAGCGCCTGGCGGAGGACGGCTCCCGTCTCCGATCCGACGCTCGAGAGGGCGAGACGAGCGAGGGCCCGGCCTGCGGCCTGTCGCACCTCGGGATCCCGTCCCACGGTCCGCTCGAAGCTCGCGAGCAGCGTGCGGTAGGACTCCGCGGCGCGGAGGCGCTCCCCCTCGCCGACCCGCTCGGCGACGCCGACCCGCCAGGCGAGCTCCCTCTCCTCCTCGCCGAGCTCCGGCGCCATGCGGGCGATCTCCCGGCTCGCGACGCGGAGCTGGAGCTCCCGCTGGAGCGCCCGGCGCCGTTGCGTCGCCTGCCCCGGATGGACACGGTAGAGGACGAGCGGCTCGGGGAGGTTCGCCCCCTCCGTCACACGCAGGAGGCGCGTCCAGAGCTCGTAGTCCTCGCTCTCCGCATAGGCGCCGTCGTAGCGGAAGCCATGTCGGGCAAGCGTCTCCCGGTCGAGGACGACCGTCGGGTGGTAGAAGGGCGCGCTGAAGAGCGCCGCCCAGCGGACGGCGCGCGGGCCCTCGGGCATGAGGTGGAGCGCCCCCAGTCGCCCGTCCTCGTCGACCTCGAGCACCGCGCTGCCGAGGATCCCGAGCCGGGAATCGGACTCCAAGCGCGCGACCTGGCGCTCGAGGCGCACGGGCAGCGCGACGTCGTCCGCGTCGAGGCGAGCGAGGTAGCGCCCCCGAGCGACCTCGAGCGCGCGGTTCAGCGAGGCGGCGAGACCCCTGCGCTCGTCGTTCCGCAGGACGACGAGACGCGAATCGCGCACCGAGGCGTGGATCTCCGGGGTCGCAGCCGACGACGCGTCGGCGACGACGACGAGCTCGAGGTCGGCGAGGCTCTGGCCGAGGACGCTCCGGAGAGCGAGGCGGAGGAAGCGCTCGCCGTCGCGGACGGCCATGAGGACGGAGACGCAGGGGGCGGAGCGAGCCACGGGCGTTCCGTAGCCTACGGCTCGTGTCGCCTGAGGCCTCGCTCGCCTTCGA
>JAVQXS010000412.1:0-1870 GCA_033578065.1 Thermoleophilia bacterium | reverse complement strand
GGAGGACGGCTGGTTCAAGACGGGCGACATCGTCACCATCGAGCCGCACGGCTACATCGAGATCCAGGACCGCGCGAAGGACCTCGTGAAGTCGGGCGGCGAGTGGATCTCCTCGGTCGCGCTCGAGAACGCGCTCATGGGCCACCCCGCGGTGGCGGAGGCGGCCGTCATCGCGGTGCCCGACGAGAAGTGGTCCGAGCGGCCGCTCGCGGTCGTCGTCCTGAAGGAGGGCGCCGAGGCGACGGCCGAGGAGCTGCGCGAGTTCCTCGCACCGAAGTTCGCGAAGTGGTGGCTTCCGGATCGCTTCGAGTTCGTCGACGAGATCCCGAAGACCGCCGTCGGCAAGTTCCGCAAGACGGCGATCCGCGAGCGCTTCGCCGGTCAGCCCGCGGAGACGACGTAGCCATGGGGTTCGTCTCGAGCGAGCGCGACGGGGCGGTCGCGCTCGTCACCATCGACCACCCGCCGGTGAACGCGCTGTCGGCGGCGCTCCTCGAGGAGCTCGAGGCCGAGATCGAGGAGCTCGACGCCGACGAGGGCGTGCGGGCGATCGTGCTCCGCGGAGCGGGCGAGAAGGCGTTCGTCGCGGGCGCGGACATCTCGGAGTTCCCCGCCTTGCGGGAGGCGGCACACGAGGCCCACGAGCAGGGATCGGCGCGCGGCATCCAGAAGCTCGGCGCGCGCATGGACGCCGCGCGGACACCGTTCGTCGCCGCCATCCACGGATTCTGCCTCGGCGGTGGGCTCGAGCTCGCGCTGTGCTGCGACATCCGCGTCGCCTCGGAGGACGCGCAGCTCGGTCAGCCCGAGATCAAGCTCGGGCTCATCCCGGGCGGGGGTGGCACGCAGCGGCTGCCGCGGCTCGTCGGGATCGGCCGCGCGCTCCTCCTCAACCTCACCGGGGACTTCATCGATGCCCGCACGGCGTACGAGTGGGGCCTCGTGGAGCGGGTCGTGCCCCGCGACCACCTGCTCGAGGAGGCGCACCTCATCGCCCGCACCATCGCCGAGCGCTCGCCGCATGCCGTCGCCGTCCTCAGGGAGCTCGCCCGCACGACGCGAGACCTCCCGCTCGAGGAGGGGCTCCGGCGCGAGGCCGATGGCTTCCGCCGGTGCCTCGCCTCGGAGGACGGCGCCGAGGGCGTCGCGGCGTTCCTCGAGAAGCGTGCGCCCCGCTTCGTCGGCCGGTGAGGAGCGGGGAGGACGGTGTCCGGCATCCCCCCTGCCTCCCCCTCGCTCCCACGATGAGAGCGGTGGTTCTCGAGCAGACAGGCGGGCCGGAGGCGCTCGTCGTCCGCGACGTCCCCGAGCCTGTCCCCCGCCCGGGCGAGGCACTCGTCGAGGTTCGCGCGTGCGGGGTCAACTTCGCCGACGTGCTCATTCGTCGCGGGAGCTACCCCCAGACGCCCGAGCTGCCAACCGTGCTCGGCTCCGAGGTCGCCGGAGAGCTCGACGGCGGGCGCGTCCTCGGGCTCGTCCTCGGAGGAGGGGGAGGCTACGCGGAGCGCGCTGCGGTCGAGCGCCGCTGGCTCTTCCCCCTCCCCTCCGGAGCGAGCTACGCGGAGGGCGGAGCCTTCCTCGTCGCCTTCCTGACGGCGTGGATTCCCCTTACCCAGATCGCGCGCGTCTCCGAGGGCACGCGTGTCCTCGTCACCGCCGCGGCGGGAGCGGTCGGGACAGCGGCGCTACAGGTCGTCCGCACGCTCGGAGGGGTCTCCGTCGCCGCCGCGGGGAGCTCGGCGAAGCTCGCGCTCCCCCGCTCGCTTGGCGCCGAGGAGGCGGTGACGTACGACGGGCTCGCCGAGCTCGAGCAGGTCGACGTCGTCGTCGACCTCGTCGGCGGCGGGGTCCTCGTGGGCTGCCTCTCCCT
>JAVQXS010000411.1:0-1874 GCA_033578065.1 Thermoleophilia bacterium | reverse complement strand
CCTCGAGGGGCAGACCGATCCGGCGTCCCCATCGCCGAGCTCGTACGAGCCCCTCGTCTACCCGAACGTCACCGTCACCTTCGATGGGTCGACGGCCGACATCGTCGAGTCGTTCACGCTCACCTCGGAGCGAGCGGCCCAGGTCATCCAAGGAGACACGGGGATGGCCGCCTCGGACGTCGTGACCGGACGCTGGGGGGTGTCGGGGACGCTTCGCATCCTGTTCGAGACGGACGCGATCTGGCGGAAGTTCCTCACCGGATCTCCGACGGGCACGACGCACTCGCAGACGCTCGCCGTAGCGGCGCTCAACATCACCGCCACCCGCTCGAGCTCGGACGAGGTCTCCTGGGACATCGACAACGCGGAGATCCGCAATGTCTCGCTCGTCCCTGACCCCTCCGGCGCGCCGCTCTTCTACGACGTCGAGTTCTCGGCGCGGCCGGATCCGACGATCGCAAACACGCTCACCGTCGTCGCGAAGAACACGACCTCGAGCTACACCTCGTGACCTACGAGCCGATCGAGATCGCTCGCCTGCGCCAGATGCTCAAGGCAGCGCGGCCGCTCTTGCGCGAGCTCGCGATCGCCTGTGCTCGCGCAGAGGAGGAGCTCGATCGCCTGAAGGCCCACCACGCACAGCCGAAGGAGGCACAGCATGGGCACGACGCAGACGAGAGAACGTACGCAGCAGCGATCTAGCCTTGCGGGCTGGCGCAGTCGCACGCTGCACACGATCACGCTCCCCTCGGGGCAGCGCGTGCGGATCAAGATCCCGGGGATCGCGACGCTGCTCGAGCATGGCGATCTCCCGGAGGACCTCATCTCGTTGGCGCTACTCGAGCTGACTTCGGAGGGTGGAGCGACTGCGCAGCTGGCCCAGGAGCTCGCGGCGGCTGAGGATGGCCAGCGCGAGAAGGTCCTCGAGAGGATCGCCGCGTATGGGCGCTTCCAGCGTGAGCTCGCCCGCGCGGCGATCGTCGCGGTGGAGGTCGACGGAGACTGGGAGGAGGTCGAGCTCTCTCCCGATGATCTCTCCGATCTCCCCGAGGATGACCTCGCGATGGTGGCCGAGATCGTCCAGCGGCTTCGGGCCTACGACGCGCGGGGGGTGAGGATCGGCGTCGAGCCGCTCGATCGCTGGGCCACCTTTCGTGAGGCGCACGGATGCCCTGACGAGGACTGCCCGGGCTGCGCGAAGCTCGTCGCAGCCCTTTCCTCGGCTGACCTGGGCTCGGTGTGAGTGCGGGTGTGGATGGGAGGGCGAGGACGAGGTGACGCAGTGGCTCATCGAGGAGGCGGCGTTCGCTGCGCTCGAGATCTCCGAGGCCCTCGAGCGTTCCGGGAGGGCCGACGAGCTCCGCGAGCAAGCTCGCCTGCAGGAGCGCTACGAGGAGCTCCAAAGGCTCAAGGAGCAGATCGCGTGAGCCGGCATCCCTATGGAGACGGCAGGCTCGGCGTGTGGGCGATCTGGGCCGAGGGCTTCGCCCCCAAGCTTCGCCATCGGCTTCCGGCGCTCCGCCGCCTTGGGGTTACTGATGTCTTCCTACCCCGAGAGGCAGGGCAGTCAGAGCGCGCGCTCGTCCGCGATGGCGGCTGCTTCGTCGGGCTGTATGAGACACCGCCGCACGGACTGTCGGCGAGCTCCTATGCCGCCCGGGCGATCGAGGACGTCTCCCGACTTCGCATTGGGGTGCTCGAGCTCAACATCGAGGGCCTCCCCGATGGCGCCCTTGCTGACTACGTCGAGCGTGTCGTACAGGCGGTGCGGGCGAAGCTGCCACACCTCCGGCTGCGCATCAACGTCGTGCCCTTCAAGGGCGCCTACCTGCCTGCGGATCGCTTCGCCAGCGACCGCCAGCTCTTCTGCGTCG
>JAVQXS010000410.1:0-1880 GCA_033578065.1 Thermoleophilia bacterium | reverse complement strand
GCGGAGTCCCCCGAGGATTGGGTGACCTTCGCCGACCAGATCTCCACCCTGACGGTCGTCGCGGAGCGTCAACTCCCCATTGACGAGCGAGCTCGGCGCGTCGGGGAGGGTCCGGTGGGACGCGAGGTCACAGCGGTCGTCCGATCGACGCTCTGGGCGCACGACCCGACACGGGTCGTCCGTGGCCCCATCCGCTTCAAGACCTGGGGCTGGGTGCTCCGTGATCGGGAGCTCATCCCGGTCGTCCCCTACGGCGAGGTGCGCCTCCGGGTCGGCGATGAGGTCGTGGCGCCGCTCATGCGTACTCCGGAGGGCGAGTTCGGGCCGGTCGCGCCACACGCTGTCCTCCACCTCGTCGACGGCCGGATCAGGCTCGAGGACGAGCAGGCTCGGGCGTACCCGGGGCTGCGCGAGCTCGACCTGCGCAGCCTGCGCGAGATCGCGGCGCGGCTCGCTGCGCTCGAGGTCGATCCGCGCCTCCGCGAGCTCGATCCCGACGCACGTGCCGACGCAGTCCGCTCCCAGCGTCCGAGGATGGGGAGCGCGAACGGTTAGCCGACCCGGTACGCCTCGAGCGCGTCGAAGTCCGGGACGACTCCGAGGCCAGGCCCCTCGGGCGGAGAGATCGTGCCATCCGGCGCGATCTCGAGGGTGACGGGCAGAAGCCAGTCGCGTCGCTCAGGTGACCAGGCCGGTGGGTCGTACGGTACCTCGAGGTAGGGGCAGCTCGAGAAGGCCAGCGCCGCGTGGAGGTTCGCGAGGAGCCCGTAGCCGTTCGTCCACGTATGCGGGCTCCACGCGCTTCCGGTCTCCTCGGCGAGCGCCGCGACCCGGCGAGCGCGCTCGATTCCCCCGGCGAGCACGACGTCCGTCTGCACGACGTCGATCCCGCCGCGGAGAATGAGGTCGCGCGCCTCTGCCTCCGTGCGTGCCATCTCGCCCGCGGCGAGGCGGAGCTCCGTCGCCCGACCGAGGGCCGCGTACCCCTCGAGATCGTGCGAGGGCAGCGGCTCCTCGAGCCAGTAGACGTCGAGGCGCTCGAGCTCGCGGGCGAGCTCGAGCACCGTCGCAAGCTCCCACCGAGGGGTGAGGTCGCCCGGCATGCGCCAGCCCTGGTTCGCGTCCACCATGAGCTCGAGGTCGGAACCGACTGCGTCCCGCACCGCCTCGAGCACGGGGAGGTCGGATCGCCAGTCGTCAGGATGAAGCCGGAGCTTCACTGCGCGCACGCCTCGGTCGCGGAGCTCGAGGCAGCGCCGCACCCGCTCGTCGGCGTCCACGAGCTCGCCTGTGGACGCGTACGCGAGGATGCGATCTCTCGTTCCTCCGAGGAGCCTCCAGAGCGGGACGCCGTGCGCGTGGCCGAGGAGATCCCAGACGGCGACCTCGACGATCCAGTTCCGTCCGTGGTGGAAGTCGATCGTCTCGAGGATCTCGTGGAGAGAGGCGGTGTCCTCCACGCGTCGCCCGACGAGGAGCCGCGCGAGGAGCTCGCGGTCGGGAAGGCCATCGCCGCTCGCGTAGCCCTCGATGCCGTCGTCGGAGCGCACGACGACCACCGTCGCGTCCTGGTGCGCCCGCGGCTCGGGATCCCAGGCGGCGCGGAACGGAGGGTCGAGGGGAACGCGGTAGATCCGCGTCTCGATCGCGGCGATCCTCACCCCGTGCCGCCGTAGAAGGGGTTGCGCAGCTCGTCCCGGCGCCGCACGAGGTCGGCCGCCGCCTGCGGATCACGGCCCTCCACACAGACGCCGATCGCCTTGCGGGTGGCCGCTCGGCTTGCCGCTCGAACCGCGGTCTCGTCGGTCGCCGTCGGGTCGATCCAGATGGCGACGAGGACGAGGAGGTCGCCCGTCGCCTCGACGAGGCCGTCCGCGACC
>JAVQXS010000409.1:0-1889 GCA_033578065.1 Thermoleophilia bacterium | reverse complement strand
CAGGGGCGAGGTGGACCGCGTCGCACCCGGCCACGCGCGGACGCGTTACGACCTGCCCTCGCCCGTCGCGTCTGGCTCGGACACCGTGGGCTCGCTGCCCGACGCAGGGGCAGGGCGCCCCGCGCTCGCCTCCGCGACCGCGCTCGCGTAGGCGAGCTGGAGGTTCGCGCGCGCCTGGCCGAGGTCGCGGACGAGACCCTCGTCCACGCCTCCCTCCCGGAGCACGGGCTCGAGCGCGCGCAGGGCCTCGATCGCGACGCGCGCCTGACGGAGGTCGCGCGTCTCGGCCTGGAGGCGCTGGAAGCCGAGGGAGACGACCGCGGTGCAGGTCTCGGCGAGCATGCGCCCGATGTCCACCCGCGCGAGGGCTTCCCGCAGCTCCTCCTCGCTGGGGACGCGGGGCTCGGAGGACCCTTCGCTAGCCACGGGTCGCCTCCGGGGCGAGAACCTGCTCCGCGTAGATCTCCCGCAGCGTCGCTCCCTCCTCGAAGCGCGCGATCTGGCGCTCCGCCGCGTTCCGCTCCGGCACGGCGAGGTACGGCGCCGCGCCGATCTCCTCTGCGGCAGGGAGCGCCCACTCGATGAGCTCCTCGATCCGCTGCCGGGCGGGAATTGGCTCGCCCCGCGCGAAGTCGAGGAGCTCGCCCGAGAGCCCGTACCGGATCGCGCGCCAGAGGTTCTCCTCGATCAAGCGGTGGGGGAGCGGCTCGACCGGCCGCCCCTCGTCGAACGCGCGCGCGACGCGAACGACGAGCGAGGTCGCGAAGGCGGCGAGCGCCTGCGCCTCGGCGAGGTCGGGCTGCCCGTCCGCGATCCGGACCTCGACGGTCGGGAACGCGAGGTGGGGCCGCACGCTCCACCAGAGCTGCGTGTGCTCGGTGACGGAGCCCGTGTCGTAGAGGAAGCGGATGAAGCCCTCGAACGTCTCCCAGTCGCCGAAGGCGTCTGGGACGCCGCAGCGGGGGAAGAAGCGGGTGAAGATCTGCGTGCGGGCGGAGTGGAGCCCCGTGTTCACGTCCTCGACGAAGGGCGAGCTACAGGAGAGGGCGAGGATCTCCGGCAGGAGGTTTCGCATCGCGTCGTTCACCGCGATCGCGCGATCGAGCCCGCGCACGGCGACGTGCACGTGGAGGCCGAAGGTGTTGTTCCGCCAGACGACGTAGCGGAGGAGCTCGTCGTTGCGCCGGTAGTGCGGGGTGTCGATGATGCGCTGCTGCTTCCAGTCTCCCCACGGGTGCGTCCCCGTCGCTCCGAGGACGAGCCCGAGCGGCTCGACGAGCTCGCGGAGCTGGGCGCGGCGCTCCGCCATCGCCGCCGGGACGTCGGCGAACGTCTCCTGCCGCCCCGTCCGGATCTCGACCTCGGAGGCGATGAGCTCGCCGACGAGGTGCTCCTCGAGCGGCGTCCCCCGGGCGGCCGCCTGCACCTCCTCGAAGCGGTTGACGAGGTCGAGCGTCTCGGGGTCGAGGAGCGCGAACTCCTCCTCGACCGCGACGGTGAAGTCCTTCGCCTGCGCGAAGCGCTCGCGGGCCTGCGCGATGAGCTCCTCCGGCGGAAGGCGCTGCTCCTCGCCCATGGCGCACTATCGTAGTGGGAAGCGATCCCGAGGAAGGGGCCGCGTCGGAGCGGCTCAGCGGCTGAGGACGAGGAGGCGCTCGGCGACCTCCGCCCAGCTCCAGCGCCGGACGGCGGCGCGGCGAGCCGCCTCCGAGAGCGCGCGGCGGTCGGCAGCCGGTAGCGCGAGGAGCGCGCGGAGCTTCCCGCGCAGGTCGGCGACGTCGCCCGTCCGGAAGGACGCGAGCGCCCGGAGCGTCGGCGGGTACTCCGCCTCGAGCCCGGCGGCGATCTCGGCGAGGCCGCTGTGGCGCGCGACGAGCGGGGGGCAGCCG
>JAVQXS010000003.1:0-16866 GCA_033578065.1 Thermoleophilia bacterium | reverse complement strand
TCCGAGCCGAGGGCCGCCGGCTCGGGGTCGTGACCGCGAAGCGCCACCGCACGACACGGCTCGCGCTCGACCGCTTCCCTGAGCTTGCCTCCCAGCTCGACCTCGTCGTCGCCTGGGAGGACACCGAGCGCCACAAGCCCGATCCGGATCCCCTCCTGTACGCGCTCGAGCGTCTGGGGGCGAGCCCCGCGGAGGCTGCGTACGTCGGCGACTCGCCCTTCGACATCCGGGCCGCGAAGGCAGCAGGCGCCTTCGCGGTGGCGGTCGCCTGGGGCGGGATCCACCCGGACGAGCGCCTGCTCGCCGAGGAGCCCGACGCCTTCGTGCGGACGCCCGAGGAGCTCCTCGATGTCCTCTAGGACGACGGCGCCCGCCGAGCGAGCCGCCGAGCTCCGCCGCCTCATCGAGTACCACAACTACCGCTACTACGTCCTCGACGACCCCGAGATCCCCGACGAGGCGTTCGACACGCTCTTCGACGAGCTCCGGACGCTCGAGGCCGCGCACCCTGAGCTCGTCACGCCCGACTCCCCCACCCAGCGCGTCGGCGCTCCGCCGGCCGAGGGCTTCCGGAAGGTCGAGCACCTGTCGCCGATGGGCTCGCTCGAGAAGGTGACGAGCGCGCAGGAGCTCGTGAAGTGGGCCGAGGACGTGCGCAAGCGCTTGGGGACGGAGGAGCCCGTCGCGTACGTCGTCGAGCCGAAGATCGACGGCTCTGCCGTCTCGCTCGTCTACGAGCGCGGGATCTTCGTCCGCGGCGCGACGCGCGGGGACGGCTTCCGCGGGGAGGACGTGACCGCGAACCTGCGGACGATCCCGTCCGTTCCTCTCCGCATGTGGGTTCCAGAGGGGGAGCGACCACCGGAGGTGCTGGACGTGCGCGGCGAGGTCTACTTCCCCCTGGAAGGGTTCCGGCGCTTCAACGAGGCGCAGCTCGCGGCGGGGCGCAAGCCGGCGCCGAATCCGCGCAATGCCGCCGCGGGCTCGCTCCGCCAGCTCGATCCGTCCGTGACCGCGTCTCGGCCGCTCGCCATCTTCTGCTACGGCGTCGGCGAGCGCCCGCCCGGGTTCCCAGCGACGCACTTCGAGGGGCTCGCCTGGCTCCGCGCCCACGGCTTTCGCGTCAACCCCGACGCCGAGCGCTTCGAGACGATCGAGGAGGTGGCCGAGGCGTGCGCCTCGTGGGAGCAGCGCCGCGCCGAGCTTGACTACGAGATCGATGGGGTCGTCGTCAAGGTCGACTCCTACGACCAGCAGGATCGCCTCGGCTCGCTCCACGAGCGACCTCGCTTCGCGCGCGCGTACAAGTGGGCGCCCTCGACGGCGATCACGCGGCTTCGGAAGATCCACGTCCGGGTCGGGCGCACGGGCGTCCTCAACCCGCTCGCGGAGCTCGAGCCGGTCGAGGTCGGCGGCGTCACGGTGACGAGCGCGACCCTCCACAACGAGGAGGACATCCAGCGCAAGGACATCCGGGAGGGCGATCTCGTCGTCGTCCAGCGCGCGGGCGACGTCATCCCGCAGGTCGTCGGGCCGGCCGGGGAGCACGAGCCGGGGACGCGACCGTGGCGCATGCCCGAGCGCTGCCCCGTCTGCGGCACCCCGGTGGTGAAGCCGGAGGGCGAGGTCATGCACCGCTGTCCGAACCGGGCCTGCCCCTCGCGTGGGCTCGAGACGCTCCAGCACTGGGTCGGCGCCGCGATGGACATCGAGGGCGTCGGACCCGAGACCGTGCGGAAGCTCTGGGACGAGGGCCTCGTGCGCTCGCTCCCCGATCTCTACCGGCTCACGCAGGCCGAGCTCGAGGCGCTCGAGGGGTTCGCCGAGGTCTCGGCCGCGCGGGCGATCGCCTCGATCGAGCGCTCGAAGGAGCAGCCCTTCGCGCGCGTCCTCTTCGGGCTCAACATCCCGAAGGTCGGCTGGGTTCTCGCGCGCAACCTCGCCTCGCGCTTCGGCTCGGTCGAGGCGCTCATGAGCGCCTCGCTCGAGGAGCTGCAAGCGGTCGAGGGCATCGGGCCGGAGCGCGCGGCGCTCATCGCCGAGTGGTTCGCCGATCCCGAGAACCAGGCGCTCGTCGAGGAGCTACGCGCGCTCGGGCTGCGGATGGAGGTGGGGGCGGACGAACGGCCGGCGGAGGGGCCGCTCGCTGGCCGCCAGTACGTCCTCACGGGGACGCTCCAGGGCTTCACCCGAGAGGAGGCGAAGGCGGCACTCGAGGCGCGGGGGGCGAAGGTGACGGACTCGGTGTCGAGGCGGACGACCGGCGTCATCGTGGGCGAGAGCCCGGGCTCGAAGGCGGAGCGGGCGCGCGCGCTCGGCGTGCCGCTCCTCACCGAGGCGGACCTGCGGGAGCTCCTCGAGGTCAGCGCCTGAGCCTCACTGCCGGGCGAGGAGCGCGACGACGCGATCCTGCGCTGCTCGCGCGGAGACGTGCGAGACGGGAGAGCCGTTCTCGAGGATCGAGAACGCGTACCTACGTCCGACGTAGCCGGCGAGAGCGGACGCGCGGCTCGTCGTCCCCGTCTTCGCGCGGACGCGTCCCCGGGTCGGAGGCGCGTCGAGACGGCGCTCCAGCGTGCCCGAGACCCCTGCCACCGCGAGCGAGCTCACGAACGGCTCCCGCAGGCTGGGATCGTCGAGCGCCGCTCGGAGGATCGCGACGAGGGCGCGAGCGGTCATGCGGTTCCGGAGGGAGAGGCCGGAGCCGTCGACGACGCGCACGCCCGCGAGCGGAACCCCCGCGAGGGCGAGGGTGGCGCGGACGAGCGCTGCTCCGCGGGCGAACGAGCCGCGCGCTCCTCCGCTCGCTCCGAGCGCCTTCAGCACGAGCTCCGCTGCGAGGTTGTCGCTGTCGCGGTTGAGCAGACGGACGACGAGGCGGAGGGGCGGGGAGGCGTCCTCTGCGAGCGGGATCGCGCCCTCGGGCGCGCGTGCCGCCCCCCACGTGCCGGCAGCGAGGACGCCGTGCCGGGCGAGGGCCGTCGCGAAGGCCCGCGCTGCGACGGCCGCCGATGCGTTCGTGCTCGGAGGGTCGACTCCGCGCACGGCGAGGGCGGACACGGGCGGCGACTCCTCACCGAGGTAGGTGGCCTTCCAGCCGGGCGCCGCTCGCTCCGCGTCGAAGAGTGACTCGTCTCCGAGGACGCGGCCCGTCACGCGTCGGATCCCGAGCGCGGCGACCCTCCGCGCGAGCCGGTCAAGGTCGCGCAGCGTGAGCGTCGGATCGCCTCCGCCGACGAGGTAGAGGTCTCCGCGCCACGTGTCGCGAGCGCGCTCGCCGGTACCGACGACGCTCGTGCGGAAGCGGTAGCGAGGACCGAGGATGGCAAGCGCAGCGTACGAGACGGCGAGCTTCTCCGTGGAGGCGGGGCGCAGGGGGCGGCTCGCGCCGAGCTCGAGCACGGTCTTGCCGGAGCGAAGATCGACGACGAGCGCGGCGACCTGCCGCGCGTCGGCTCCCGGCTCGGCGAGGGCCGTCCGGAGCGCGGCTCCGAGGTCGCTCGAGACCACCTGCGCTCCGCTCGCGCTCCCCGAGAGCGCGAGCGCGAGGACGAGCGCAGCAGCTGTGACCGCGCGAGGACGACGCACGTGCTCCAGGGTAGAGGGCGGTCGCGACGAGCGTCCGAGGAGGTCAGCGGTAGACCGTGATCGTGACGGTTCGCCGGCCCCACCTCCGCGCGGCGGCGTGGCTCGGCATCCAGAGGTCGATGATGCGGCCTCTGATCGCGGTCCCGACGTCGGCGGCGATCCCGTGCCCGTAGCCAGGAACGAAGAGCCTCGACCCGAGCGTGATGACGGTCGGGTCGACCGCGACCACCCCCTTCCGCGTCCGAATGCCGAGCGCCGTCCACCCCTCGAGGTGGTACGCGACGGCGTCGACCCGCAGCTTCATGCCCGGGCGCGAGGAGTCGTGCTCGGCCCGGGCCTCGCCCGCCGCCCCGCTCCCCAGCGTGACGATCGCGGCGACGACCGCGAGCGGTGCCGCCCACCCGCGCGCTCCTCTCCTCACCACCGAGGGGCCGACCCTACCACACCGTGGGCCTGCTCGCTTCGAAAGCGCCTCTTTGCAGACCTTTTCGACCGCTTCCGGTTGCGAGCGTCCCCGGAGGCTGCTAGCCTCCCCGACCTGTGACGGGCACGACCGCCACCGGCCGGTCCGTCCGGGGTCGCGCTTTCCCCCTCGGTTGGGGCGTGATCGCCGGGTGGACGCCGCTCGCGCTCCTCGTCGTGGCTCTCGCGGCGGGGCTCCTGCTTGCCGCCGGGTCGGCGTCCGCGCAGACGGTCGAGTCGAAGCGAGCGGAGGCCCGCGCGATCATGGCGCAGATCGAGGCGCTCGACCTCGAGGTCGCGCAGGCGGCGGAGGCCTGGAACCTCGCGAACATCGAGCTCGAGCGCATCGAGGCCGACCTCGCCTCGAACGGGCGGCACCTCGCGGCCGCTCGCAAGAGCCTCCGCGTCGCCCAGGAGCGGATCGCGCAGCGCCTCCGCGACCTCTACGTCAACGGCGGCGGCGACACGACGCTCGAGGTCATCCTCGGGGCACGCAGCCTCGACGACGTCCTCGACCGCCTCGAGGCGATCCAGCGCGTGTCGAGCCAGGACGCCGAGATCCTGCGGGAGGTGCAGCGCTACCGACGCGAGGTCGAGGCGCGGCGCGCCCGGCTCCGGGAGGCGCGGGAGCGCCAGGAGCGGCTCGTCGCCGCGCGTGCTGCGCAGCGGGAGGCGATCGAGGCGCGGCTCGCCGAGCGCCAGCGACTTCTCGCCTCGGTGCAGGACGAGATCGCCCGCCTGCAGGCGGAGGAGCGACGTCGCCAAGCCGTCCTCGCCGCCCAGGCGCGCGCGCGGCTTGCGGCGCAGCGGCTCGCGGCGCAGGAGGCTCTCGCGAGCGCGGCTGACGCCGGGCTCTCCGCTCCCGCTCCCGAGGATCCCCAGGAGGCGGTGGTCGTCCCGGCCGCGCCGCCGCCCGACGGCGACCGGGCTGCACAGGTGGTCGCGATCGCGATGCAGTACCTCGGCGTGCCGTACAAGTGGGGCGGCTCGAGTCCCGAGGAAGGCTTCGACTGCTCGGGCTTCACGTCGTACGTCTACGCGCAGATCGGGATCTCGCTCCCGCACCACGCTGCGAGCCAGTACAGCATGGGGGTGCCCGTCTCGCGCGATGCGCTCGCCGCCGGGGACCTCGTCTTCTTCAGCGGGCTCGGGCACGTCGGCATCTACATCGGCGGTGGGCAGTTCATCCACGCGCCGCAGACGGGCGACGTCGTGAAGATCTCGAGCATGAGCGAGCGCTGGGACTCGTACGTCGGCGCTCGTCGGATCCTCTAGCTGTCCTGCCCACGCAGGTCGTGAACGCGGCTCATCGGAGGCCGGCCTCCCCGAGCAAGCTGTGCAGTCTACGGGTGTTGGAGTGCTCGAGCCAGTGTGGCAGGGCTCGGGCCCGCTCGTGGTGTGATCGGTAGACAAGGCCGGAGGGCCACTCGCGGGCCATCGTCTGGTGGAAGCGCTCAACCTTGCCGTTGGTGCGCGGCCGGTAGGGCTCGGTCGTGAGGTGGCGGATCCCGAGGCGGGCGAGCAGCTGCCGGACGGCGCGGCTGCGGGGGGAGGCCCAGGCGTTGTCAGTCATCAGCCGGCGGACGCTGATCCTGTGCTCGGCGTCGAAGGCGAGCGCGCGCTCGAGGAAGCCGGCCGCGGTCGCGGCCCGCGCGTCGGGTGGATCTCGGCGGAGGCCAGCCGCGAGTGGTCATCGACGATCGCGTGCACGACCTCGACTCCGTCGCGATGGCGGCGGTCCTGGCTTCCCCGGTCGCCGTCGACGCGGTGGTCGGGCCGTCGGAGGCGGGCGTCCTCGCTCGTGTCCACGTGCCGGAGATCTCCGGGGCAGGGCCACTCGGAGCGGTTGGCCGGCTCACGGGGAGGCCGCGTCGGCCGCGAGCGCTCCGCCCGCCGCAGCACCTCTCGCCCGGTCGAGTGACAGAAGCCGGTCGCTGAGGCAACGAGCCGAGAGCCGGTCTTCCGCCGGCAGGCGCAGATCGCTTCGGCGAGCTCGGGCGCGAGCTGCCTGGGCGAGGTGTGGGGACGGCTCGAGCGATCGAACAGACACGACAATGTCGCCCGCGCTTCTTCGCTCGCGTCCTGCCAGCGGTGCCACCAGCGGTGCGCCGTTGCCGGCGACACGCTGAAGGCGGCCGCGGCCTGCTTCAGCGTCATCCCGCCCTCGATCGCGCAGACAGGCGCGTGGCGACCGGGAAGTCCGAGCTTGGCGTTACGGTGGAAAGACATCCGAGCCCTCCTTTGAGAGTGAGTCCTGGCAGACCCAGAGCCTCGAAGGAGGGCCGGAGAGATCTCTCAGCCGTTGTAGGCAGTTCACCTAGCCGCGCGCGGGCCCCCTGAGGCGATCGGCTCCGCTGCGTAGAGCGCGTCGATCTCCGCCTGGAAGCGCTCCATCACCGCTCGGCGGCGGAGCTTCAGGGTGGGCGTGAGCTCGCCTTCGTCCATCGTGAAGTCGCGCGGGAGGATCGCGAACCGCTTGATCTGCTCGTAGCGAGAGCGCTCGCGGTTCACGTCGTCGACGACGCCCTGGATGAGCTCGCGCACGCGCTCGTCCTGCGCGAGCGTCGCGACATCCCCCTCGATCCCCTGCGCTTCCGCCCAGCGGGCGATCGCCTCCGCGTCGAGGGTGATGAGCGCTGCGATGTACGGCCGGCGGTCGCCGACGACGAGCGCCTGGGAGATGTACCTCGAGGACTTCAGGTCGTTCTCGAGGTTCTGGGGGGCGACGTTCTTGCCACCGGCGGTGACGATGATGTCCTTCTTGCGGTCGGTGATGTGGAGGAAGCCGTCCTCGTCGATCGTCCCGACGTCGCCCGTGCGCAGCCAGCCGTCGGGGGTGAGCACCTGCGCTGTCGCCTCCGGATCCTTGAAGTAGCCCTGGAACACCGTCTCGCTCCGGACGAGGATCTCTCCGTCCTCGTCGATCCGGATCTCGAAGCCCGGGAGGGGAGGTCCGACCGAGCCGAAGCGGTACCGTCCGGGGACGTTCGTGCTCGCAGCCGTCGTGCACTCCGTGAGACCGTAGCCCTCCATGATCCGGATCCCCACAGCGTCGAAGAACTCGGCGATCTCCGGAGCGAGCGGGGCTCCACCGGAGATGGGGAGCCGGAGCCTCCCCCCGACAGCCTCGCGAACCTTCGAGAACACGAGCCGGTCGGCGAGCCGGTGTCGGAGCGAGAGCCAGCGCGGGACCTGCCTCCCCTCCGCCTCGAGTCGGCTCACCTCGCGGCCGAGCGGGAGCGCCCAGTCGATGAGCGCGCGCCGCAGCCCGGTCGCCTCGTCGAAGCGCGCCTGCACCGCGGCGTGCACCTTCTCGAATACCCGGGGGACGCTCGGCAGCACGGTCGGGCGCACCTCGAGGAGCGCCTCGCCGACCCGGAGCGGGTCCGCGAGGAACGCGATCGTGAAGCCGACGTACGCGCCGCTCAGGTGCATGAGGCGCCCGAAGTTGTGCGCGAGCGGCAGGTAGAGGAGCATGAGGTCGTCCGGGCGGAGATGCCCCTCCATCCGGTCGCCGACGCTCGCCATCGCGTAGTAGTTGCGGTGGCTGATCATGCAGCCCTTCGGCGGGCCCGTCGTGCCGGAGGTGTAGATGATCGTGAAGAGGTCGTCCTCGCCGATCGTGGAGGACGCCTCGTCGAGAGCGGAGGGATGGGCGCGCGCGAAGTCGCGCCCCTCCGCTGCGAGCGCATCGAGGTCGGCGAACGTGAGGACGTGCTCGAGTCGCGCGAGGCCGCCGACGAGGGCCTCGACCTTCGCACGCTGCTCGTCGTCCTCGCAGACGACCCCGACCGCCTCCGAGTGCGAGAGCAGGTAGCCGACGTCCTTCGCTGAGCTGTGCGCGTAGATGGGCACGCCGACGATCCCGACGAGCCCGAACGCGTAGTCGAGGAGCGCCCACTCGAGGCTGTTGCGGGCCAGGAGGCCGAACGTGTCCCCCTTGCGGAGGCCACGGGCGAGGAGCCCGTTCGCGTACGCGCGCACGCGCTCGTCCGCCTCCTGCCAGGTGACCGGAGACCATCCGTGCGGAGACTCGACGAGGTACGCGGGAGTCGTCCGTCCTGCGGCAGCCGCGTCGCGCCACAGGCGCGCGATCGTCCGCGTCCTGCGGCTGCCCGGACGAGCCTCCACACCCGTCACCCCCGGATCGTACTGCGAGGGATCCTCGAGCGCACGGCGAAGACGGCGACTTCCCTCTACAGTTCCCTCTCCATGCGTACCTCCTGGAACGGCTCGCTCACCTTCGGCCTCGTCTCCATCCCCGTCGGGCTCGCCTCCGCGACGAGGCCCACCGCTCGGCAGTCCGATGTCACCTTCCGTCTCCTCCACCGGGAGTGCGCGACCCCGATCAAGCAGAAGCGCTGGTGCCCGACCCACGATCGAGAGGTCTCCCAGGACGAGGTTGTGCGTGGGGTGGAGGTGGCGAAGGGGCAGTACGTCGTCGTCGAGGACGCCGAGCTCGAGGCGCTCGAGCGCCGCGACGACTCGCGGTCGATCGAGATCCGGAAGTTCGTTCCGCAGGCGTCGGTCGACCCGACGTACTTCGACCGCCACTACCTCCTCGTGCCCGCCGCGGCCGCGGCGCAGCGGCGTCCCTACGTCCTCCTGCTCGAGGCGATGCGGGAGACGGGGATGGCGGCGCTCGGGAGGTTCGTCCGGGGCGGTCGCGAGAGCCTCTGTCTCGTCCGCGCCCGAGGCGACGCGCTCGCGCTCGAGACGCTCTTCCTCGCAGAGGACGTCTTCTCGCAGGCGGAGATCGCGGAAGCCGTCGCCGAGACGGAGGTGCAGGAGGCGGAGCTCGAGCTCGCGCGACAGGTGATCGAGGGGCTCGCCGGCGAGTTCGTCCCCTCCGAGCTCGTGAGCGAGTACCGCCGCGATCTCCGCGCGCTCCTCGAGGCGAAGCTGCGTGGCGAGGAGATCGCGGAGCCGGAGCCCGTCTCCGAGGCTCCGGTCGTCGACCTGCTGGAGGCGCTCAAGGCGAGCGTCGCCGCCGCGAAGGAGCGGAGCCAGAGGAAGAAGGAGCCCAAGACGCAGAGGAAGGCCGGGGTCGCCTCTCGGTCGCGGGCCCAGGCGTCGTAGAGGGTCGCTCTCGAGCGGCTGATCCGACCTCGCGCGAAGGTCGTACAGGCCTTCGACAGATGTCGTCTCGACCCGAGGAGGAGACCGGTGAAGAAGCTCCTCTCGCTCGCAGCCGTCCTCGCAGCCACCGCGCTCGTCGTCGTCGCCGTCGTGGCGCCAGCTGCCGCCAAGGGCCGCCCCGCGGCGCCGTCGCCGAGCCTCGTCGACACCGCGATCGCTGCGAACGCGGCGACCGGCGGGCAGTTCAGCGTCCTGCTCTGTCTCGTCACGAGGTACCCGGATCTCGTCGCCGTGCTGAGCCAGCGGGGGCAGCACACGGTGTTCGCGCCCACGAACGCCGCCTTCGCGCAGCTCGGGCTGGACGACTCGAACTGCGCGGCGTTCCAGGAGGCGAACGCTGCCGCCGTGAGGGAGATCCTCGCCTACCACGTGGCGGTTGGCCGTCGAGATGCAGCTTCCGTCGCCTCCGCGACCCGGATCCGCATGCTGAATGGACGCTTCGCGAGGATCAGCGTCACCCCGGACGGGGTCTTCGTCAACGCCTCGAGGATCGTCCTGCCCGACGTCGCGGCGACGAACGGGATCATCCACGTCATCGACGCCGTGCTCATCCCCCCGACCGCGTAGCGCGTCCTCCCAGCGCTCGCGAGGACGGGAGACCCGGCCACGCCCGGGTCTCTCCTCTGCGCCGTCTCCTTCCCCGGGGCCCTCCTCGCCGGGGGCGCCGGCGAAAGTGGCAGCGCCACGACGTCCGCCCTGCGGGGGCGGAGTCGGTCAGCCGCGCGTGGCTGTGGCCGACCTGACGGCCTCGAGCGTCGCCTGGAAGAGCGTCTTGTCGATCTTCCCGTGGTAGATCGGGATGCCCTCCTCGATGCAGATGCGGATGACCTCCTCGCGGTCCATCCCCGTCTCCTTCGCGAGCTCCTCGGGCGTCAGGTGGTTCGCCATCTGGGCCTCCTCCGGCATGAAAAAAGCCCGCCCGCAGAAGGCGCGGTCGGGCTCCTCGTGGGCGTGTCGCTCGAGAGGGTCACGCTACGCTCCTCTCGAACGTCGTCATCATCGCTCCCAGCATACACCGGCCGTCGCCACTCGGCGCATGCCGCGACCGCATCCCAAGACCGTGCCGCGACCGCATCCCAAGACCGGTCGCCGCTCGAACGCGCTACCCTTCCCAGGCTCGGGGTGTGGCGCAGCCTGGTAGCGCGCTCCGTTCGGGTCGGAGAGGTCCCCAGTTCAAATCTGGGCACCCCGATTGCCTCGCTCCGCGGGGGGAGCTCACGGAGGAACGCGGGGTCTCCCAGCGGAATTCCGCGTGGGGTCAGGGCTATCCTCGAAGACGTGCTCCGAGCGGTGCTCTTCGACGTCGACTTCACCCTCTTTCGCCCTGGGCCCGAGCTCGGCCCCGAGGGGTACCGCAGGGTGGGCGAGCGGCACGGGCTGAGGCTCGACCCAAGCCGGTACGAGTCCGCTCGCGAGGCGGCACTCGACGAAATCCAGCGTCACCACGAGCTCGTCCACGACGAGGAGGTGTGGTTTGCGTTCACGGAGCAGATCGTCGTCGGCATGGGTGGAGATCCCTCGCGGGCGCGCGCGTGCGCGATCGACATGGTGCGCGAGTGGGAGCGGCACGAGAACTTCCTCCTCTACGAGGATGCGCCCCCCGTCCTCGCCGAGCTCCGCCGGCGGGGCCTGAGGATCGCGCTCGTCTCGAACGGCCAGCGAGACCTCGAGGAGTTCGTCGCCCACCATGGTCTCGACGTAGACGTGACCATCGGATCCCGCTCGCACGGTCGGGTGAAGCCCCACCCGTCGATCTTCGTGGCGGCGCTCGAGGCACTCGCGGTGGCGCCAGAGGAGGCGGCGATGGTCGGAGACTCCTACGAGGACGACATCGAGGGCGCGCGGGCCCTCGGCATCCGCGCGATCCTGCTCGACCGGGACGGTCGCCGGCCGGACGCTGAGGATCGCATCGACACCCTGCTCGCGCTCCCCGCGGCGCTCGGGCTCTCCGGCTGAGCGAGGGGCGGAGGGTCGTGCGCGGCCTCGCGACCGAGCTCGCTCGGGAGGGAGCTCACGCGAAGCCGAGCGCGCTGCGCCACGCCGCCGTGTGCTCTCCCAGGGGAGCGACCGGCGCGCTGTCCGTGGGCGCGGCGAACTCCTGAGCTGCCTCGGCGCGGGTCCAGACGGGCCCGACGCAGACGTCCTCCTCGTCGAACAGCCGAAGCCACTCGGCGAGCGACCTCGTGGCGAAGATCGCGGCGAGCTCGGAGGCGAGCGCCTCCTGGTCCCCCTCGTACTGTCGCTCGCCGAGGTCGGGACGACCGAGCAGCTCGCAGAGACGCCGGAAGAACTTCGGCTCGAGCGCGCCGACGGTGAGGTAGCGCCCATCGGCGGTGCCGTACGTCCGGTAGCAGGCGAGCCCGCCCGTGAGCAGGCGCGGCACGGGCTCCCCGCCGAGCCGGTGCGCGACGAGGTCGTGCGACCCGTGGGTCATGGAGACGATGACGTGTCCGCCCCGGCCGCTGCGCTCCCGCTCGAGGAGCGCAGCGAGGACCCGCACGACGGCGCCGAGCGCTCCCGCGGCGAGGTCGGCCACCTGCACGGGCGGCGAGGCGGGGGCCGTTTCCTCGAGGACGCCCGCCCAGCCGAGGTAGTTGAGGTCGTGCCCTGCCCGGTCGCGGTGTCGACCGTCGACGCCGAAGCCCGTGATCGAGCAGTAGACGACCCGCTCGGGCACGTGCTCGGGTCCGACCCCGAGGCGGCTCGCGACGCCCGGCCGGAAGCCTTCGAGCACGACGTCGGCGCGCGCGCAGAGCGCACGCGCAGACGACGGACTCGGCTCCGGCGCGCAGCGCGGCGTCCCAGGCGGGCGCGCCCGCGCGCATGGGGTCGCCCTCCGGTGGCTCGACCCGGACGACTCGGGCGCCGAGCCGGTGCAGCTCGCGCGCGGCGTACGCGCCCGGGAGGTACCGGGTGAGGTCGACGACGAGGATGCCCGCAAGCGGTTGCACGCGCGCGGAGCGTACCTCTATCCTCGCCCTGTTGACTGACCGTTCAATCGCGATCCGGGATCGGCGGGCGCGCATCCTCGAGGCCGCGGTCGACGTCTTCGCCGAGCGCGGGTACCACGGCGCGCGGGTCGGGGACATCGCGGAGCGGGCGGGGGTCGCCCACGGCCTCCTCTACCACTACTTCGCCTCGAAGGAGGATCTCCTGCAGACGATCTTCCGCGAGAGCTGGGGGGAGCTGCTCGAGCGCGTGCGGGCGGTGGCCGCCTCGGAAGAGCCTGCGACCGAGAAGCTCGCGGGCGTCGCGAAGATCCTCCTTCGCACCTGGAGGAACAACCCTGCGCTCGTCACGGTCATGGTGCGGGACGTCGCCCGGAGCGCGCGCCTCGAGCGACAGCTGGACGAGGTGCGCGAGGCGTTCGAGATCCTCGAGCGCATCATTCGGGAGGGGCAGGAGCGCGGCGAGCTCCGGGCGGACATCGACCCCCAACTCGCCGCCTGGATCGTCTACGGTGGGCTCGAGGAGGTGCTCACAGGCTGGGTGCTCGGCGGCCTTCGCGACCGCGAGAGCGACGTCGAGACGGCCGAGCGCACGGCGGTCGCGCTCGCGCTGCGAGGTCTCGCCGCGGAGGCGCGGAGCGGGTCTCAGCGGAACGCGTTGTGACCGGTGAGCGCCTGGCCGACGACGAGCGTATGCACCTCGTGCGTCCCCTCGTACGTGAGGACCGACTCGAGGTTGTTCACGTGGCGGATGACCGGGTACTCGAGCGTGACCCCATTCGCTCCGAGGATCGTGCGGGCGCTGCGAGCGACCTCGAGCGCGCCGCGGACGTTCCCCATCTTCGCGAGCGAGACGTGCTCGGGTCGGAGCGTCCCTGCGTCCTTCATCCGCCCGAGGTGGAGCGCGACGAGGAGGGCGCGGTTGAGCTCGAGCGCCATCTCCGCGAGCTTCTCCTGCGTGAGCTGGTAGGCGGCGATCGGCTTCCCGAAGACGACGCGCTCCTTCGCGTACTCGAGCGCGGCCTCGAAGCAGGCCCGACCGGAGCCGACGGCTCCGAACACGATCCCGAACCGCGCCTCGTTCAGGCAGGAGAGCGGCCCCCGGAGCGTCGAGACCTCTGGCAGTCGGTTCTCCTCGGGCACGCGGACGTCCTGGAGGACGAGCTCCGAGGTGACGGAGGCACGGAGCGAGAGCTTGCGATGGATCTCGGGCGCTGAGAACCCCGGGAAGCCCTTCTCGACGATGAAGCCGTGAATGCGACCCTCGTCCGTCCTCGCCCAGACGATCGCCATGTCGGCGATCGAGCCGTTCGTGATCCACATCTTCGCGCCGTTCACGATCCAGTCCGACCCGTCGCGTCGGGCGTGGGTACGCATCGAGGCAGGGTCGGAGCCGGCATCGGGCTCGGTGAGGCCGAAGCAGCCGATCACCTCGCCCGCGTGCATCGGCGGGAGCCAACGCTCCTTCTGCTCCTCCGAGCCGAAGCGCCAGATCGGGAACATCGCGAGCGAGCCTTGCACGGAGACCGCGCTCCGGACGCCTGCGTCGCCCGCCTCGAGCTCCATGCACGTGAGCCCGTACGCGACCGCGCTCGCGCCGGGGAGCCCGTAGCCGTCGAGGTGCATCCCGAGCAGGCCGAGCTTGCCGAGCTCCGGGAAGAGCTCGCGGGGGAAGATGCCCCGCTCGAACCACTCGGCGACCTCCGGCAGGACGTGCTCGCGCACGAACTGACGGACGGTGTCGCGGATCGCCCGCTCCTCGTCGTCGAGGAGGGCGTCGATGGCGAGGTAGTCGAGGGGGTCGAGCGGCGGGGCGTCGGTCGTCGTCGTCATAGGGACATCCTACGGAACAGCCTCACGCGCTTGACCGGAGGTCGCGTGCGCGCGTAGACTCGGCCTTGACTGACTAGTCAATCGGCAGGGAGGGGAAGCGATGAGCATGACCTCGAGCAGCGTGGCCGGCGTCTCGTTCGAGCTCACGCCCGAGCAACGCGAGCTGCGCGCGCTCGCGCGCGAGTTCGCCGAGAGGGAGATCCGTCCCAGGGCGGCGGAGTACGACGAGGGCTCGATCCACCCTGCGGACGTCATCGCGAAAGCGCACGCGCTCGGCCTCATGAACCTCCACATCCCCGACGCGTACGGCGGATTGGGCCTACCTGCGCTCGACGGCGTGCTCGTCGCCGAGGAGCTGAGCTGGGGCTGCTCCGGGATCGCCACCTCGATCCTCGCGAACGGCCTCGGGGCTGGCCCCGTCCTCATCGCCGGCAGCGACGAGCAGAAGGCGCGGTGGCTGCCACCGCTGCTCGAGGAGCCGATCCTCTGCTCGTTCGGTCTCACGGAGCCCGATGCCGGCTCCGATGTCGCCCGCATGAAGTCGACAGCCGAGCGCCGGGGGGACGAGTACGTCCTCAACGGGTCGAAGACCTTCATCACGAACGCGGGTCACGCGGCGTGGACGGTCGTGTTCGCGAAGACCGATCCGAGCAAGGGCCACCGCGGTATCTCCGCGTTCGTCGTGCCCATGGACGCTCCCGGGGTCGTGATCGAGAAGCACCTCGAGAAGATGGGCCAGCGGGCGACCGACACCTCAGCCTTCGCTCTCAACGACGTCGTCGTTCCGGCGGCGAACCGACTCGGGGAGGAAGGCGAGGGCTTCAAGATCGCGATGAGGACGCTCGACCTCACGCGTCCAGGAACGGCAGCGGGAGCCGTGGGCGTGGCGCAGGCGGCCTTCGAGCTCGCCGTCGAGTACGCGAAGGAGAGGGTCACGTTCGATCAGCCGCTTGCCATGCACCAAGGGGTCAACTTCCTCATCGCCGACATGGCGACGGAGATCGAGGCTGCTCGTCTCCTCGTCTGGCAGTCGGCGTGGCTCCATGACCAGGGGCGGCGAGCGACCCTCCAGTCGTCGTTCGCGAAGCGCTTCGCCGCCGACACGGCGATGAAGGTGACGACGGACGCCGTCCAGATCTTCGGCGGCTACGGCTACATCAAGGAGTACCCGGTCGAGAAGCTCATGCGCGACGCGAAGCTCTTCCAGATCTACGAGGGCACCTCGCAGATCCAGCGGCTCGTGATCGCGAGGGAGATCTTCTTGCCCCGCGCGGAGTAATGTCCGCGCGGGGGTAGGGTATCGCGGTGGCGCTCGAGATCGATCTGACAGGCCGAGTCGCGCTGGTGACTGGCGGGTCGCGCGGACTCGGCCGTGCGGACGCGCTCACGCTCGCGCGCGCTGGAGCAGATGTCGTCATCGCCGACATCCTCGTGGAGTCCGAGCTGAGCGAGGAGACGGATCGCTACGGCGCGCTCGCCACCGCAGCCCGCGTCCAGGGGATGGTGCACACCGAGGAGACGGTCGAGGAGATTCGCTCCCTCGGGCAGCGCGCGCTCGCGGTTCGCTGCGACGTGACGGATCGCGAGCAGGTGGAGGCGGCCGTCGCACGCACCGTCGAGGAGCTCGGGTCGGTGGACATCCTCGTGAACAACGCGGCCACCCTCGACCACCTGGGCCAGCTCCTCGACCAGCGTCAGGAGCTCTGGGAGCGCGACCTGCGCGTGAACCTCACGGGATCGTTCAACTGCGCTCGGGCCGTGTGGCCGCACATGCGCGAGCGAGGCTGGGGCCGGATCGTGAACATGGCGTCGGTGGCGGGGACGCTCGGCGGCTTCGGGCAAGCGAGCTACTCGACGACGAAGGCCGGCATCCTCGGCTTGACGAAGACGCTCGCGATGGAGGGCGGTCGACACGGGATCACGTGCAACGCGATCGTCCCCGGGATCATCGGGACGGAGGCCTTCCACCTGGCGAACCCGGCGATGAACGAGCGCATCGCCGCTCGCACGGTGTTCCGCCGGCCAGGCGAGCCGCAGGACGTCGCGAACGCGGTCGCCTTCCTCTGCTCCGACCTCGCGGGCTACATCACAGGCGTCGAGCTCTACGTCTCCGGGGGGATCGAGCTCTTCGTCTTCTGAGGCCAGCGCCCATGGGGCACCCCAGCCCACCACCCACCGCCGATCCTACTCGCGAACCTCGTACGCGTGGGCCACGAGAGAGCGCCGGCTCAGCATCGATCGCGCCGAGACCGCGTCCTCGTCTCCTCGGGCCGCCCGCGGCCGGACGCTAGAATCTCGCGCTCGGTGCGCGCCGTCTCTCCCGTCCTCCTCTCGAGCGCGCGTCGTCGGAGGCGAAGCCGCGCGACGCCGCTCGTCCTCGTCTCTGGGCTCGGGGGGGTCGCGCTCCTCGCGCTGCTCGTCGGCCTCGCCTTCGCCGGCTCGGCGCGCGAGCTCGCCGAGGGGACGCGCATCGCCGGCCTCGATGTCGGCGGGCTCACCCAGCGGCAGGCGATCGCAGCCCTCGACGCCCGCTTCGAGGCGGTCGCCGCGACCCCCATCGCGTTCGCTGTCGGCGGCGAGCGCTTCGAGCTCGCCGCCGCGCAGCTCGGCGTGCGGCCCAACTGGCGGCAGGCGGTCGCTGCCGCGGCTCGCGCTGGCGGCGGCTTCGCGCCGATCCGGGGCTTCCGGCGACTCCACACCCGGTTCTTCGGGGCAGAGGTACAGCCGGCGCTCGCCGTCTCGAGCGGCGCGCTCGAGTACGCCCTCGACGAGATCGCGGGCGCGGTCGACCGACCGCCGCGTAGCGCCGCCCTCGTTCGCGAGGGCTTGCGGATCGCGATCGAGCCCGCCCAGGCGGGCATCCGCCTCGATCGGAAGGCGGCCGCAGAGGTCATCG
>JAVQXS010000408.1:0-1890 GCA_033578065.1 Thermoleophilia bacterium | reverse complement strand
CGCAGCGCCTCGACGGAGAGCGTGCCTCTGTCCTTGGTCTTCGCCATGGCCGTCCACCACCTTTCATCGACTCGGCTTCCGAAGTATGTCGGCTACCGTGCTGCCGGTGCGCGGCCTGCTCGCTCTCGCCCTCCGCCCGCGACTCCTCCTCGTGGCGCTCGCCTCCGTGCTCGCCTCCGCTGTCGCCGTGTGGGTGGCTGCGGTTCGGGCGGCTCCGGGTGTCCGGCGACGGAAGGCGGAGGCCCGTGCGGCGCGGCGCCGTCGCGTTCGCTACTGATGGTCGAGCGCCCGGCTCGTCCTCCGCGGAGAACGCGAGCGGCTGTCGGAGCCTGGCTAGCATCCGAGGGTGCAGCCGAAAGGGCTCGTCTGCGCCGGCGGGGAGGCGACGCGACTCGGGGAGCTCACCCGCGTCGCGAACAAGCACCTCCTGCCGGTCGGAAGCTGGCCGATGATCTACTACCCGCTCCAGCTCCTCCAGCTCGCGGGCATCCGCGACGTGCTCCTCGTGACTGGCAAAGGGCACGCCGGCCAGATGATCGACCTGCTCGGCGATGGGCGGCTCCTCCCGCGGGGCGGGGGCAGCCCGATCTTCGAGCTCGATCTCACGTACAAGGTGCAGACGGAGCCAGGAGGCATCGCCCAGGTCGTCGGCATGGCGCGCGACTTCGCCGGCGGCGCGCCGCTCGTCGTCGTTCTCGGGGACAACATCTTCGAGCGCTCGCAGTCACGGGCGATCCGCTCCTGGGCCGAGGGCCGCGCGTCGCGAGCGCAGATCTTCGTGAAGGAGGTCGACGACCCGGAGAACTTCGGCGTCGTCGTGTGGGGGGACGACGGCGCGGTCGTCGACATCGTCGAGAAGGCGGGTGTCGTCGATGCGCGCTACGCCGCCCCTCCCTCCTCGCATGCCGTCGTCGGGCTCTACTGCTACCCACCGGATGTCTTCGACGTCATCGACGACCTGCGACCGTCGAGCCGTGGCGAGCTCGAGATCACCGACGTGAACCGCCACTACGCCCTCGAGGGCCGACTCGACGTCCACGAGGTCGAGGGCTGGTGGGAGGACGCAGGCAAGCACTGGCAGCACCTCGCCGACATCGGCCGGCGCATCGAGGAGACGGGAGCGAATCGCGAGGATGGGCGGTGATCGACGGTCTCCGGCGCATCCCCCTCGTCATCCACGCCGATGAGCGGGGCTGGTTCTGCGAGCTCCGGAGGGACAGCGTCCTGCCTGCGCGCATGCTCCAGACGAACGTCTCGTTCTCGCGGGCGGGAGTCGTGCGGGGCCTCCACTACCACGAGCGCGGGCAGGACGACCTCTTCGCCTGCCTCCGGGGGATGGCGCGCGTCGTCGTGCTCGATCGCTCGAGCGGCGAGACGTACGTCGAGGACATCGGGGACGAGAACCCCGTCGCCCTCTACATTCCCGGGCACCACGCGCACGGCTTCGAGGCGCTCACGGACGTCCTCTTCTGCTACCACGTGAGCGCGGAGTACGATCCGACCGATCCCGACGAGCGCACGATCCCCTGGAACGATCCGCGCGTCGCCCACCTGTGGAGCACGAGCACGCCCATCCTCTCGGAACGGGACGCCGCCGCCGCGTCTTGATCACGGGCGCCGGCGGGCAGCTCGGCCGCGCGCTGCAGGAGGCGTTCGGCGACGAGGAGGTCACGGCGCTCACGCATGCCGACTGGGACGTCTCCTTGCCGCCCGATCCCGAGCTCGAAGGTGCCTTCGATCTCGTTCTCCACGCCGCCGCCTGGACCGACGTCGACGGTGCGGAGGCTGACCCTCAGGGCGCCGCCTCGGTGAACGTTGGCGGCACGGCCCACGTGGCGAGTCTTGGTGCTCCGCTCGTCGTCTACTCGACCGACTACGTCTTCGACGGAC
>JAVQXS010000407.1:0-1894 GCA_033578065.1 Thermoleophilia bacterium | reverse complement strand
GAGGGACGCCTCGCGGCGCTCGCCGAGTGCGCCGCCGGGATCGGCGACCTCCAGGTGCGCAACCGGGGCACGGTGGGGGGCGGGCTCGCCCACGCCGACCCGGCGGGAGACGCGCCAGCGGTCGCGCTCGCGCTCGACGTCGCGATCGACGCCCACGGGCCGCAGGGAGCGCGCTCGATCCCGGCGGCGGAGTTCGTCCTCGGGCCCTACGAGACGGCGCTCGCCGCAGGCGAGCTCGCCGTCGGGATCCGCGTCCCCGTGCCGCCTGCGGGCTCAGGCTCGGCCTACGTGAAGGTCGAGCACCCCGCCTCCGGCTTCGCGCTCGCAGGAGCGGCGGCCCTCGTTCTGCCGGACGGCAGCTCGCGGATCGCGCTCACGGGCATCGGCGGGGCACCGGTCCTCCTCGCCGACGAGTCGGGGATCGACGAGCTCGAGGTCGCAGGGGACCGCTTCGCGGGCGCCGACTACCGCAGGCACCTCGCGCGCGTCGTCGTCCGCCGCGCGCTCGAGCGAGCCCGCGCCCGTACGGAGGGAGGCGCCCCATGAGCGAGGCCATCGGCGTCCGCCGACCGCGGATCGACGCCGACGAGAAGGTGCGCGGCGTCACCCGCTACGCGGCCGACCGCGCGCTGCCAGGACTCCTCCACGCGCGCCTCGTCCTCGCGAGCGACGCGCACGCGCTCCTGCGCGGGGTCGACGCCGAGGAGGCGCTCACCGTGCCGGGCGTCGTCGCCGTGCTCACCGCCCGCGACCTCCCCACCGCCGACGCGGGCTCCGACCGCACGGCGGAGCCGCTCGCCCGCGAGGAGATCGTCTTCGCGGGGCAGCCCGTCGCCATCGTCGTCGCCGAGACGGAGGCGGCGGCCGAGGATGCCGCGGAGCTCGTCCACGTCGATGCCGAGCCGCTGCCGGCGGTCGTCGACCTCGAGGCGGCGATGGAGCCCGAGGCCCCAGCCGCGCGGCGGCCCGCCGGCGAGGAGGCGAGCGAGCTCGAGTCGATCCACGCGGGCGTCGACCACGGGGGCGAGGAGGGCGAGGCGGAGCCGCTCTCCGCGAACGTCGTCGGTCGCGTCCGGCGCTGCGAGGGGGACGTCGCGGGCGCGCTCGCGGCGAGCGACGCCGTCGTCGAGGGAACGTTCCGGACGCCGTGGATGTACCAGGCGTACCTCGAGCCGCAGACGGCGACCGCCTGGCGCGAGCCGGACGGCACGCTCGTCGTCTCCACGAGCACGCAGGGGTCGTTCATCACCCGCAGCGAGCTCGCGCGCGCCTTCGGGCTCGCCGAGGAGGACGTGCGCGTCATCGCCGAGCCGCTCGGCGGCGCCTTCGGCGGGAAGTTCGCGATCGTGGCGCCGCTCGCGGCCGGGGCGGCGCTCGCCCTCGGCCGCCCCGTCCGCCTCGCCCTCACCCGCAGCGAGGACTTCCTCGCCATGAACCCCGTGTCGGCGCAGGTCACGCGCCTGCGCATCGGCGCCCGCGCCGACGGCACCCTCACCGGGCTCGAGGCGCGCATGCTCGTCGACCGCGGCGCGAACGCAGGGTGGGGGCTCGAGGGGATCACCTCGTCCCTCGTCGCCGGGCCCTACCGCTGGCAGGCGCACGACGTCGTCGCCTACGGCGTCCTCACGAACCGCTTCCCCTTCGGGGCCTACCGCGCCCCGGGCGCGCCCCCGGCCGCGTTCGCGCTCGAGAGCCTCCTCGACGAGCTGGCGGCGAAGCTCGGGCTCGATCCCCTCGAGCTGCGCCTGCGGAACGCCGTCCGCGAGGGGGATCCGTCCCTCTCGGACACCCCCTTCCCGACGATCGGCGCGGTCGAGGGGCTCGAGCGGCTGCGCGAGCCCCCGCTCTGGACCGAGCGGCACAGGCTTCCCGAGGGCGAGGGCGTCGGGATGGC
>JAVQXS010000406.1:0-1900 GCA_033578065.1 Thermoleophilia bacterium | reverse complement strand
CCCCCCTCGTCCTTCGCAGCCCCCTTGTAGAGCTCGGCAACCGTCGCGAACGAGACAGCCGCGCGAGCCCCCTCAATCACCGCTCGGAACTGCTCAGCGTGATCGCTCCCCGCCCAGAGATACGAGTACACATCGGTATCCAGCAGGATGTAGCCCGTCACGCGGGTCTCTCAGTCGCGTGACTCGATCGCTGCGAGGAAGTCGTCCACAGACTCGTCTTCCGGCCATGTTCCGTCCGCGAGATCCTCCAGACGCTCCACCGGCTCGATGCCCTGCTCCTCGGCGAGCTCGTCGAGCGTGGGGAGCTCCCAGAACGTTCGCCCGCTCGTGAGCTCCGCGTCCTCGAGCGACTCGAGCTCGAGCGTCTTGATCTGGCCCTGCTCGTCGAGCTCGGCCCATCCCACAGCTCGGACGTAGCGCTTGAGGAGGTTCAGGACGGCGCCCTCGAGCTCAGGTCGGAACGTGCATCGGACAGGCGAGTCGAGCGGTCGGTGGATACGTGCCTCCTCGCGTGCGGCCGCGAAGTCGGCCATGAGCAGACGCCCTTCGATCTCGACGCGTTCCCGAGCACCGGGCGGGACGGCGACCCGCCGCTCCTCGCGCGTCGAGCGCGTGAAGACGGCCCACTCGTCCGGGGGCGCTCCCGGGCGGGCGACGACGATCTCGTCGATCCCCCTGTCGAGCACGTGCAGGACGCGATCGACCGCCTGCCGTACGCCGCTGTCCCACGGCTGCGGGGGAGCCTCGCCCGACGCGATCGCCCGCAGGCCTGCCTCGAAGACCCGCACCGCCTCACCTCCGAGATCGAGCTCGTCGAGCGGACGCTCGTGCCCCGCGAGCTCGAGCTCGAGGACGGTGCTCCCCTCGTGGAGGCCGACGACCTCGAGCCGCGTGAGATCGGCGATCTCACGCGGAGTCCGTCCTCGCCGCACCGTCGGCTCGCCCCGCAGCGCATACGCGAGCCGCGTCACCGACAGCTGCACCGCCTGCGCGACCTCCACGAGCACGTCCACGCGCACTCGCCCGCCCTCTGCGGCCGGGCCCCGGAGCCGCACCTCGAGCTTGGAGACCTCGCTCGTCGCCTCGATCACCTCCTCGCCTGATCGTGGCAGAAGTTCGCCCGGAGTGACAGTCGTCCTCTTCGGACGAGGGCCTTGCGCTCGGCGTACGACGGGATGCGGGCGGCCGTGCGTCAGCCGGCGAGCTCGAGCGCAGGCCGATGACGGACACGCAGGTCGCCGCTCGTCGCCGAGATCAGACCAACCGTCCGTCCTCTCGCATCGGCCACCTCGACCGTGTACAGGTCGTGCTCAGGGCGCGCAGAGACGACCGTGCCGATGGTGCCGCTCTCGAAACCTTCGAGCTCGCGCGTCAGCTCGACCACGGCGAGCTCCTCGATGCTGGTGCTGATGACTGGAGTCATCTCTCCTCTCTCTTCCTGAGGGTAGCTGAGTCTTACGCTGACTTCTACGCGGGGTAGAGGGTTATGAGTCGCGTCGGTCGACCTTCTCGAACCTCCCAGATTGTGCAAACCCCTACGGTTCCATCTCTATCTCGTCTACGGATCGTGATCGTGGCCTTCCAGTTCTCGGCACCATCAGGGTTCTCCTTGATGGAGCGACCCTCTACGTAGGGCAGGGCCTGAAGGAGTGCTGACTTGAGCTCCTCGTAGTCGTCCCGCGAGTACCCGATCGCACGAAAGAAACGCGCCTTGCCTCGACCAACCTCATGCTCGGGATTCAACGCGTAGTCGAGGAGCTTCGAGTCCTCGATCACAGCCTGCTCGGCACCAGGAACCCGGTTCGGATGAAGTGGCACAGCCACAGCAGCAGGAGACTCTACGTCGGTCGCGGAGCCGACTCACGGCACCCTCGCACAGCAGCCACTCACGGACGGCCGT
>JAVQXS010000405.1:0-1903 GCA_033578065.1 Thermoleophilia bacterium | reverse complement strand
GACGAGCTCGACTACGGCCCTCACGACGAACTCGGTGTTCGTGCGGAGGTAGCGGCCGCCGAGTCGCTTCGGCTCGGTCATGAGGCGATGGAGCCACTCGAGACCTCCGTGCTGCATCCACAGCGGCGCCCTCGGCTTCGATCCGGCCAGGAAGTCGAAGGCGGCTCCGACGCCGACGAGCAGCTGGGTCGGGAGGGACGGAGAAGCCTGGTGCATCCAGAGCTCCTGCTTCGGAGCGCCAAGGGCGCACCACACGATCTCGGGATCCGCATCTCGGATCGCGTCGAGCACCGCTGGCGAGACCTCCACCTCGGACGCGAAGGGAGGAGAGGACGCCCCCACGATCTCGACACCTGGATAGCGCGAGCGCAGCGTCGCCTCAACGCGAGCCAGGGTCTCCGGCGTGGATCCGAGAAGGTAGTGCCGGAGCCGACTGGCGCGACCGATGTCGATCACCGTCGGCATGAGGTCCGGTCCTCCGACCCGGCGCGCGCCGGCGCTCCCGGCGCGTCGCTGGAGCCAGGCGATGGGGGCTCCATCGGCGAACCTCCGCCACGCTCCGTCGAGGGCAAGCCGGACGCCGTCGTCCCGGAGAGCCGTCGTCACGAGGTGGACGTTGCAGAGGCAGACGTACCCTCCTCGGCGACGGTGCGCTCGCTCGACGATCTCGCGCGCCGCCGTCAGCAGATCGCCTGGCTGGCAGCTCGTTGCGAGCTCGAGGAGCGTCCCGGCCCGCGGGGTGTCGCGAACGAGGGAGCCGGCATCAGGGCCCCCGCGCACGAAGCTGCCCGCTCTCTCCTGACCCCGCTTCACCTGGCCGTGGAGCGAGCGACCGGCGCGGCGCGAGCAGTAGCTGCCCTGCGCGTGCCCGGGTCGCCTGCGCGCGGCACATCGTCCGCGCTCCTTCGGCACGCGGTCGCTCGTGAGTCACGCCATCGATCTCGATGCCCCATCACGTACGCGGAAGCCCTGTGAAGGGACGAACATCCCCCGCGGAGGCTGGCTCGAAGTAGGGCCCGTACTCCGGGGGAGGCTCGATTCCCGTCACGACGAGCCCGAGCACCCGCGCAGGGAAGGCAGCAAGGATCCTCCGCACGTTGCGAAGCGTCGGGCGCCGGCTCGTCTCGAGCCCGCAGACGAGGAGAGCGGCATCGGCGTACTCGCTGATCGTGAGCGCGTCGCTGACGGGGAGGAGAGGCGGCGTGTCGAGGATGACGAAGTCGGAGGTGCGAGCGAGCTCCGCGACGAGCTGCCGCACGGCGCCCGATCCGACGAACTCCGCCGGGCTCGGAGGCCGCCGACGCCCGAGGGGCAACACGCTGAGGCTTCCACGGGGCGTGGCGGCGTCCGCCCGAGGCGGGACGACGAGATCGTCCGTGTCGCTCTCGAGGCTCGTGGAGGCAAGCGAGAATGACGGCTGGTTGTGCGCGAGGCGTTCTGACGCCCACCACCGCACGGGGACGAGCGCGCGCTCGAGGGACTCGGCACCGAAGGCGACCTCGACGAGGCCGCGCCTGTCCTCGAGCCCGAACATCACATGGAGCGACGGCTCCCGTGGATCGAGATCGCAGAGCGTGACGGACCGTCCCGACCGAGCGAGAGCGACCGCGAGATCGCAGGCGACGGTCGTCTTGCCCTCGCCTGCGACCGCGCTCGTGATCATGAGCACTCGTGCCCCGGGGTCGAGGTTCGCAAACTCGAGGTTCGCGCGGAGCTTGCGAACGGCCTCCGCGTAGGCGCCGTAGGGGAAGTCGAGCATCGTCACCCGGGTCCGCGCGCCCTCGGGGAGCGGCGGGGGAGCCGGGAGCTCGCCGAGCACCGGCGCTCCCACGACAGCCTCCGCGACCTCGCTCGAGCGGATCCGGGTGTCGAGCCGGTCGATGAGGAAGGCGAGCCCGATGCC
>JAVQXS010000404.1:0-1903 GCA_033578065.1 Thermoleophilia bacterium | reverse complement strand
TGGCGGCGAAGTGCGGCCCGGACATCATCTACCTCGATGGGGCCGAGGGCGGCACCGGCGCAGGCCCCCACATCGCAACCGAGGAGACGGGGATCCCGCTCATGGCCGCGATCCCGGAGGCGCGCCGTGCCCTCGAGGACGTCGGGCTCGCCGACGAGATCGACCTCGTCGTCGCGGGCGGGATCCGGAACGGCGCCGACGTCGCGAAGTGCCTCGCGCTCGGCGCGAAGGCCGTCGCCATCGGCCACTCGGCGCTCATGGCCCTCAACTGCAACAAGGAGATCCCGGGCGTCACCGACTACGAGGGCACGGTCGGCGTGCCTGCGGGCTACTGCTACCACTGCCACACCGGCCGCTGCCCGGTTGGCGTCGCGACCCAGGATCCCGAGCTCCGCAAGCGCCTCGTCGTCGAGGAGGCGGCAGAGCGGGTCTACAACTTCCTGACCGCGATGACGATGGAGCTCCAGATGCTCGCCCGCGCGTGCGGGAAGACGAACGTCCACTCGCTCGAGCCCGAGGACCTCGCGGCTCTCACGCCCGAGGCGTCGGCGATGGCACGCGTCCCGCTCGCGGGCACGAGCTACATCGTCGGCCAGACGGAGCAGGAGATCCTCGCCGAGGTGCGGGCGCTGCTCGCCCGCAAGGAGGAGGAGGAGCTCGAGCTCCACCACGCCGAGAACGTCGAGCACCTGCGAGCAGTGGAGCGCTGACGATGGCAGAGCAGCCGCACGCGCACGAGGTCGCCTACTCCGAGCCCGAGAAGATCAAGGAGATCGACGCCGAGTTCCTCGCCGGGCACCGCTTCCCCTACCAGGAGGACATCTCCCTCGTCGAGGACGTCGATCTCGACGCGGCGACTCCGGGCGAGGACCTGAACTGGCTCGAGGACATCCACCTCCTCGAGGAGGAGGGGGTGCCGGCGGTCTTCGACCGCTACTCGAACTCGTTCCTCAAGATCTACTTCCCCATCCCCGAGGGCCGGGAGGACGAGATCGCGCGCAAGGTGCTCATCAAGCACCTCCAGTCCGGGAACTCGTACGGGATCCAGCTCAAGGAGATCCACTGCAAGTTCCCGCAGCCGGAGCTCGGTCCCTGGGTCGAGAACTCCCGCATCGTCGGCACCGACTGGAAGCCTCCCGTCCTCGAGGGCTGGGAGAAGCCGATCGGCCACTGAGGCTATGGCGCCGGGCGACCCGGCGCGCGAGGGCGACCGCGCGTCTGCTCAGGCGGGCGAGCCGCCATGCGCCGCACGAGGCTCGGTGCTGAGCCCTGCTCCTCCTCCCGCCTCAGCGAGGAGCGCGCTGACGCGGGTCCTCGTCTCCTCGTCCGCCAGGCCGCGGTAGAAGAGGGTCGTCCGTCGGCGAAGGACGTCGTCCGCATCCCGCGCCCACTCGTGCGTCGCGGCGTACCGGACCTGGGCCGCGATGTCCGGGCCGTCCGGGTGGAGACGCTCGAGGAGCGCCGGGTCGGCGCGCGCGCACGCGAGCACCTCGGGGGCAAGGCTCCCGTACAGGTGGAGGAGGTTCTCCCGCACGTCGGGCTCGAGCGAGGGCGGGAGGACGACGCGCTCGAGGCCGACTGCCCCGGGGAGGGGCCAGGGGCGCGTGTCGACCCTCCGGAGGCCGAGCACCGACCGCAGCCGCGCGAGCGCCTCGAGAGCGATGCGGCGGTAGGTCGTGAGCTTCCCGCCGGCGATGCTCAGCATCCCTCCCCGGCTCTCGGTGACGATCGTCTCCCGGCGGGCGCTCGGGCTCGAGCCCCCTCCGATCGGGAGCGCGCGAACCCCGGCGAAGATCGCCCGTACGCGGTCGGACGCGACGAGGTGCGACTCGAGGGCGACCGCTGCCTCGCCGAGGATCTGCTCGACGTCCTCGGGGCTGGCGGCGACCTCGCCCGGATCGCC
>JAVQXS010000403.1:0-1904 GCA_033578065.1 Thermoleophilia bacterium | reverse complement strand
CTCGATGCGGTGCTTGTGCAGCAGCTTCTCGGCCTCCTCGAGCGTCGTCCCCACAGGCGCGGTGACGAGGCCACGGGAGGTCATGAGCGCCGATACCGGCTGCGCGGTGTCCGTCTCGAAGCGGAGGTCGCGGTTCGTGAGGATGCCAACGAGGACACCCTCCTCGTCCGTGATCGGCACGCCGGAGATCCGGTAGCGCGCCATGAGCTCGAGCGCCTTCGAGACCGGCTCGTCCGGGCGGAGCGTGATCGGCTCGACGATCATGCCCGACTCCGAGCGCTTCACCTTGTCGACCTCCGCCACCTGATCCTCGATCGAGAGGTTGCGGTGGACGATCCCGATCCCCCCCTCGCGCGCGAGGGCGATCGCGAGCCGAGCTTCGGTGACGGTGTCCATCGCGGCGGAGACGATCGGGACCTTGAGCGTGATCCTCGGCGTCAGTCGCGTGACGGTGGAGACGTCGTTCGGGAGGACGTGCGACTCCGCGGGCACGAGGAGCACGTCGTCGAAGGTGAGGCCCTCCTTGCCGAACTTGCGCTCGAGCGCGACGAGGCGCTCGATCTCCTCCTGACGCAGCTCCGTCTCCATGCACCGACGTTAGCAGGGAGCAGCGACGATCAGTCGGGCTCGAGGACAACCGCCGCGAGCGCCTCGCAGAGGGCCGATCGCCCGCGCCTCGACGAGCTCGCCAACGGCGGGCGACTGACTCCCCCGCCTCGCTCCTCGTGCCTCGACGCCCGCGGCCTACGAGCGCGCGGGCTCGAGCTCCGAGACCTCGACCTCGCTCGCGAGCGTGGCGGCGACCTGGGGATCGAAGCGCCCTGCGCCCACCTCGAGCACGGACGCGGCACCGGCGGCGACCGCGAGCCGGAGCGCCTCCTCCGGCGGGCGCTCGTCGACGATCGCGGCGAGGAACTGCGCGAGGAGGACGTCCCCCGAGCCCACCGCCGAGACGGCCTCGACCTCCGGCGCGAGCGCGCGCAGGCGGAGGGTGCGCCGACCGTAGCGGAGACGGGCGAGGCAGCCCTGCTCGAGCGTGATGAGGACGTTCCGGGCGCCGAGGTCGGCGATCGTCTCGAGCGCCATGAGGAAGTCGTCGTCGTCCTCGAGCTCCTGCCCGACGAGCTGCTCCGCCTCCCGCTGGTTCGGTGAGACGAGGTAGGGACCGGCCTCGACGGCAGCCGCCATCGGGTCGCCCTCGCTGTCGACGACGACGCGGACGTCGCGCCGGGAGAGGTCGCGGACGGCGTTCGCGTAGAACGTCACCGGCACCTTGCGAGGGAGCGTCCCCGCGAAGACGACGAAGTCTGCCCCGCGCGCGAGGTAGCGGAGCTTCTCCATGAGCATCTCGAGCTCCGCCGGAGCCACCTCCGGGCCCCACTCGTTGATCTCCGTGTACGTCCCCGCCGTCGGGTCGACGACCGCGGTCGAGGTCCGCGACTCGCCGGCGATGCGCACGAAGTCGTTGAGGATCGCCTCAGCCGTGAGCTCCTCGACGATGCGCGTGCCGGTCCTGCCGCCGGCGAGCCCAGTGGCGACGACGGGCACCTGCAACCGCTTGAGCGCTCGAGCGATGTTGATGCCCTTGCCCCCCGCGAGCGTGAGCGTCTCGCTCGAGCGGTGGCGGTAGCCGATCTGGAAGACCGGGACGGTGAGGGTGCGATCGAGAGCGGCGTTGACGGTGACGGTGACGATCACGACAGGAGCTCCCAGAGGTTGTCGAGAACAGCGCGCACGAACCAGGATGCCTTCGCGAGGAGGGACGGCTCCGGGATCGCCTCGGCCGCGACGAGGGGCGAGGAGGCGAGGAGCGCCGCTCCTTTCCAGATCTCGACGCTCCCGAGCCTCTCGCCCGCGCGGACGGGGAGGGCGACGGACGCCGGTGCGACGACGCGCTCGACGAG
>JAVQXS010000402.1:0-1912 GCA_033578065.1 Thermoleophilia bacterium | reverse complement strand
GAGATGCTCGTCGCACCGCTTGCCGATCCCGAGGTCGCCGGAGTCTACGGTCGTCAGCTGCCGCACGAGAACGCGCGTCCGCCGGAGCGCTACTTCCTCGACTTCCTGTACGGGCCAAACGGACGCGTGCAGCGGCTGACCGATCCTGCGGAACTCACCTACGAGCACACCCTATTCTCGAACGTCAACTCGGCCATCCCCCGCAGAGTCTGGAGCGAGTACCGCTTCGCCGAGAGCCTCCCCATGAGCGAGGACCAGGAGTGGTCGAGACGGGTGCTACTCGCCGGCAAGACGATCGTCTACGAGGCGCGAGCGGCGGTGTACCACTCGCACCGGTACTCCATCGCAGGAGCCTTCCGTCGCTTCTTCGACTCGGGTGCGACCGCAAGTCGGACCTACGTCGGCACCGCCCCGAGCTCGGCGCGCGCGCTCGACCGCGCGGCGCTCCGGTACGCGCGTGGCGAGCTCACCTGGCTCTGGCGAACACGACAGCGCCGCTGGATTCCGTACGCAGTCGCGTACGAGATGGCGAAGTTCGCCGGGCTCCAGATCGGCCTCCGGCACGAGCGCCTCCCGCTCGCCCTCAAGCGGCGGCTCAGCACCCTCCCGTCCGCGTGGGATGACGCCGCATGACGGAGCGGATGGAGGGCATCGCGTCGCGTCCGCTCGGCGCATTGCTCGTCTCCGGAGCGGCCGTCGCCGTCTACGCGCTCCGTGCCCGCGGCTGGCCGCTGACCGGAGGCCGCGACCTCGATGAGTACGTCTACGCCTACCTCCAGCTCGACGACGCCGACCCGGTGCTCCCGTGGTCGCTCCTCTTCCGAACGCCCCTGACGCCGATCGTCGCCGGCTTCGCGCTCGACATGCTCGAGGGAGCGCTCGCCGAGGTCGTCATGGCGCTCCTCTTCGCGGTCTCCGTCGTCTGCTGGAGCGTCGCGGCGCGCGCCTTCGGACCCTGGGTCGCGATCGCGACGGCGCTCGCGCTCCTCGTCTACCCGGCGTACGGGCTCCTCTTCCACGAGCTCTCGAGCGAGCCTGTCTTCGCGACCGCGTTCTCCGTGCTCGCGCTCCTCGTCGTCCGCGCCGCCGACGATCCCTCGACCGGGCGCTGGGCGGCGGTCGGGCTCGGCATCGCCGTCTGCGCCCTCGCGCGACCCGGGAACGTCGTCCTGCTCGCGCTCGCGCTCCTCCCGCTCCTCCTCCCCGGCGCCTTCGCCGAGCGGATCGTCCGCGCCGCGGCCGTCGGGCTCGCGGCGCTTCTGCCCCTCGTCGGGTGGGCGGCCCACAACGGCCTGCGCTACGAGGAGTGGACGCTCGCCCGGGGCGGGAACGCGATCATCCCCTTCTACCGGGCCTTCATCACCGACCGCATCGTCTCGCCCGCGAACGGGCCTTCCTCGCAGGAGCTCGCGGACGCCGTGCGCCGCCAGCTGCTCACGCGGGAGCCCTACCGCTCGTACGGCGTCACCCTCGAGGAGGTCTTCTCGAGCGGGAGCTTCCGCATCCACGAGGACCTCTACCTCCTCTCCGACGAGGTCTTCGGCTGGAGCACGGACTACCGGATCCTCCGCGAGGCGGGGATCGAGGCCGTGCGCGCGCATCGAGGGACGTACGCCCGCGGGGTCGGGAAGACGGTCTGGCTCCAGCTCAGCGAGTCGCTCTTCCGCGGGCCCCCGGCGGCCGCGGAGGCAGAGGAGGACGAGGAGCAGGCGGCCCCCGCGCTCGGCCCGACCGGGCTGCCCGAGCCGAGCGAGGGCGAGCCGATCCCCGGCGGGCAGGTCGCCTGGATCTCGCGGCCGGACAACGCGATCCGTCAGGTCTGGCGCTCCCCGACGGAGTTCCGCTTCGCCTTCGCCGATCCCTCGCTGCGTCCCCGCTTCGAGACCGTCCTCGAGCGGCGGGACGAGCTCCT
>JAVQXS010000401.1:0-1917 GCA_033578065.1 Thermoleophilia bacterium | reverse complement strand
TCCGCGTCGGGATCGTCGCGCGCCCGTCCTCCGAGGAGGCGTGGGCTGCGGCGTGGGAGCGGTTCCCGGCCGACCGCAAGGGCCAGATCGCGCACGCGCTCGCCATGAAGGTCTCCGACTCCCACTGGCATCGCCGGCTCTCGGAGACCGACGAGTCGCCGCAAGGGCCGTACTGGCTGCACCCGTTCCGGAACTACAAGACGTTCTGCCCCTACCTCGTCGGGAGCTACGACGAGGTAGGGGCCGAGCTCGGGCGCTACTACGACCTTGGGTTCCGGACGTTCATCTTCGACGTTCCGGTCACCCGCGACGACCTCTCGCATGCCGCGCTCGCGCTCGCTGCCGCTCGGCGCCTCGAGCCCGCTGCGCCTCGGTGAGCGGGCTCCTCCAGGACTACGTCCTCCGTCAGGCGGAGATCCGACCCGAGCGGGTCGCGGTCGTCAGCCAGGGCACGGAGGTCACCTACGGGGAGCTCGAGCAGGCGAGCGGCCAGCAGGCGCGCCTCCTTCACGAGCTCGGCTGTCGTCCCGGCGACCGCGTCGCCCTCGCCGTCGCGAAGTCGCCTGCGGCGATCGTCGGCATGCTCGCCTCGCTGAAGGTGGGGTGCGCCTACGTCCCGCTCGACGTCGAGAGCCCCTCCGTCAGGGTCGAGCGGATCCTCCGCGCAGCCGAGCCCCGGGTGCTCCTCGTCGATGCGGGCGCCGTGCCCCTCGTGGACGCCGTCCTCGCCGCCGGCGCGCTCGCGCGCTCGACGGTGGTCGTGTCCGTGCTCGAGCGACCCCTCGCTGGCGAGCGCTTCGAGACGGCTGCGACTGCGGCCGACGGGGTCGGCTTCGACGAGCTCGCGCTGCCCTCCCGCCTCTCGCCTACTCGTCCTGCCCACATCCTCTTCACGTCCGGGTCGACGGGGGAGCCGAAGGGCGTCGTCGTCACCCACGCGAACGTCTGGCACTTCGTCGAGTGGGCCACTCGCTACTTCGGCACGACCGCCGACGACCGCTTCTCGCAGCACGCGCCGCTCCACTTCGACCTCTCGACCTTCGACCTCTTCGGAGCGTTCGCAGCGGGCGCTGAGCTCCACCTCGTCCCGCCCGAGCGGAACCTCCTGCCGCACCGGCTCGCCGACTTCATCCGCGAGGCGGAGCTGACCCAGTGGTTCTCCGTTCCCTCCGTGCTCACGCTCCTCGCCTCCGCCGATGCGCTCCGCGAGCGCGACTTCCCGTCGCTTCGCCGAGTGCTCTGGTGTGGAGAGGTGCTCCCGACGCGCGTGCTTCGCTACTGGATGGAGCGAGTCCCGCAGGCGTCGTTCACGAACCTGTACGGGCCAACCGAGACGACGATCGCGAGCAGCTTCTACACCGTCCCCGGACCGCCGGCCACGGACGACCCGATCCCGATCGGCGTCGCGTGCGATGGCGAGGAGCTCCTCGTCGTGGACGGCGAGCTGCGGCCGGTTCCTCCAGGAGAGATCGGCGAGATTTGGATCGGCGGCGTCGGCGTGAGCCCGGGCTACTGGCGCGACGAGGAGCGCACGGGCCGCGCCTTCGTTGCCGATCCCCGGGGCGGGCGCTCCCGCGGCTACCGGACGGGGGACCTCGGACGGGTTGGGCCGGACGGGCTCCTCCACTTCCTCGGCCGTCAGGACTCGCAGATCAAGCATCGGGGGTACCGCATCGAGCTCGGGGAGGTGGAGCACGCGTTGCACGAGCTCGGCGGAGTTGCTGAGTGCGCCGTCGTCGCGATCGAGACCGACGGCTTCCCGGGAACGGAGATCTGCTGCGCGTACGTCCCCGCCCCAGGGGCGTCCGCCTCTCCTCGCGAGGTGCGGAGCGCCCTTCGCGCGCGACTGCCTGGGTACATGATCCCGACGCGCTGGGGTCGGCTCGCCGCTCTGCCAAGGAACGCGAACGGGAAGAT
>JAVQXS010000400.1:0-1919 GCA_033578065.1 Thermoleophilia bacterium | reverse complement strand
ACGCTCTTCGTCTCGAGCGAGTGGGCGATCTCCCGGAGCTGGCGGTCGAGCTCCCTCAGGCGGGCGAGGAGATCGTCGAAGCGTCCGTTCGCCTGCTCGCGGTACTCCTCGAGGACGAAGGGGTAGACCTGCTGCTGGAGGAGCTTCACGTCCGCGCCGAGCGCGAGGACGTCCTGGATCGGCCCGTCGTGGAGATCGAAGCCCATGCGCATGAGCCGGCGCTCGGCGGAGGCGAGGAGCATGCGCTCGCGCTCCGCGGAGCGTTCGAGGAGGTGCTCGCGCTCGAGCACGGGGGCGAGTGCGGGCCCGATCTCGGCGAGGTAGGCGTCGGCGACCTCGGGCTCCATCCGCCCGAGCCTCCCGACGACGGCTGCGTACGGCTCGCCGAAGCGCTCGACGGCGACCGAGCGGAGCTGGCTGCCGCCGAAGAGCGACAGTCGCGAGCGGCCTCGCAGGACGGCCTTCGCCTCCGCGCGGACGCGCCTGCTCGGATGGCCCGCGCCGCCCAAGGCGAGGACGCGCTCGGGGCCGCTCCTCGCGCGCCGCCAGAGCGAGACGTCCTGGAGCACGTCGAAGGCGAGGAGGAGCCCGAGCTGGATCTCCGCCGCGAGGAGGGGAGGGAGCTCGAGCAGCGCTGGGCTAGCGACGATGCGCGAGAAGAGGAGGAAGCGGGCCGACGGCAGCGGCAGCGCGCACGCCTCGGCGACCGCGGCGGCGGCGGCGCGGAGGTCGTTCTCGTCGAGCTCGAGCGCCGCGGCGAGCTCGATCACGGCAGCCGCCGCGTACGAGAGCGAGGCGAAGCCACTCCCGACGCTCGCGTCGCCGTACCCCGCCTGCGTCCGGCGAGCGTCCTCGAGCGCGCGCTCGAGCGCCGGGCGGAGCACGTCGGAAGCGCCCTCGAGGAAGTACGCGTGCAAGCTTTCGAGGCGATCGAGCTCCGCAGGAGCCCCAGCCAGCGGCGCGCCCGTCCGACGGAGCGAGAGCGGGGCCCCGAAGCCGACTCCGGTTCGTAGCTCCTCGCGCATTCCTCTAGCCTCTCATCCTCGCCGATTCGAGGTGGAGCGCAACCCTCCTCGCGCTCAGTCCGGGGAGGCGAAGGTGCCCGCTCGTCGCTCTGCGAGGTGTCGCTCGACGTCAGCGAGGAGCTCCTCCGTCTCGTTCCAGCGGTCGAAGACGCGGATGCCGCCGGGACTTCGTCCTCCCGTGTCCGCCGCCACGACGATGTGCGCCTCGGGCCGAGCAGCGCGCGCTGCGGCGGCAGCGCGGAGCCCACGTCCGACGTCCGGCCCGCCGTCGAGGATCGCCACGTCGACTTCGGGCTCGAGCACGGCGCGCGCCGCGTGGTCGAGCGTCGTCTCGTGGACCTCGAGCTCCCGGCTCTGGAGGAGGTAGCGAGCGAGGCGGAGGAAGCGCGGATCGGAGCTCGCGACGAGGACGGAGCCGCGCGGCTCCTCCTCCGCGACCGTCTCGGATGCGGGGGCGCGCGTGGACACGCGCCCGTCGTCCGGGCTTCGGGACGCCCAGGCGACGCGGTCGCCAACCTCGAGCCCGCGCCTCCGGCACTCGCCAGCCGCGAGCTCGACCACCTCGCGCGCCCCGCGACAGGACACCGTCCGCCAGGGGCCGACCTCGGGCTCGATCTTGATCACGACCTGGTCGGCGTCGAGGAAGACGACGTCGATCGGGAAGCGCATGAAGGCGGTGTGGATGCTCCAGCCCGGTCGGAGCACCATGCCCTCGCCTCGCCGGAGCTGGCGACGGCCGAGGAGCCCGCGCATGCGGCGGTAGGCGCGGTCGGCGACGACGACCCGCTCGCAGACGATCCGGCCATCCTCTCGGCGGAGCGTCAGCGTCGCCATGCGATCTAGCCGAGAGCGTCCTTGATGGCGATCACCATCGGCGTGAGGATGACGATCATG
>JAVQXS010000399.1:0-1920 GCA_033578065.1 Thermoleophilia bacterium | reverse complement strand
GAGGTCGAGGACCGTGCACGGCCGACCCTCGAAGTCTCCTCGGATGCGTACCGGGAGACGCGTCCCCCGTCGTTGGTCGCTCGCGAAGCGCGGCGACCGAATCCGCCGCGCAGCTGCGACGAGGAGCGCGGTGTTCGCAGCGAGGAAGGCGGCGGCCCCGATCGCGACGCCAGGCTCCTCGTAGGAGAGCGGCGTGAGCCCCGCGAGGGTGAGGACGAACCAGATCATGGCGAGGGGAGAGGCCACGAGGAGCGCCTTCGTGAGCAGCGGGAGCGGGATGCGCTCTCTGCCCGACGCGCTCGGCCCTTTCGGGGTGACGCCGAAGCGCCCGCCGCGTGGCCGGAAGAGGGTCAGCGTCCCGATGACGACCGCCGGCATGCGGAGGAACTCGAAGACGAGGGAGAGGAGCGGCGGGTAGTACCCGCGCGCGAGGAGCCGCATGGCGACGAACTGGAGCGCGAGCGTGCCGAGGAAGAGCGGCCCGAACACGGCGAGCGGCGCCGCGATCGGGATCGCTCCCGTCACGATGACGAGGCCGGGGAGGACGACGTAGCCGAGCGTCCGCCACGAGTCCCACCACGCCCAGAGGGTGGCGGCGTAGCTGAGCCGCTGGCCGAGCGAGAGCCCGGGCCCCGTGATCGGGCGCTCGAGGCGCACGACTTGCATCGCGCCCGCGGCCCAACGGCGCCGCTGGGCGAGGTACTCGTGCGCGTTCCGCGGCGCGAGGCCGCGGACGAGAACCTCGTTGTGGTAGACGGTCTTCCACCCCCGGCGGTGGAGCCGGATCGTCGTGTGTATGTCCTCGGTGACGGAGCCGGTGGCGACGCCGCCGACCTCTCGCAGCGCCGCGGTCCGCAGGAGGGCCGAGGTGCCGCACCAGAACGCTGCGTTCCAGCGGTTCTTGCCTGCCGCGATGACACGGTAGAAGACCGCCTCCTCGACGAAGACCCCTCCGTCCCGCCGGCGCTCGTGCTCGAAGGAGTCGAGGTTGTAGAAGTCCTGCGGGGTCTGGACGAGCGCGACTGACGCGTCGTCGAAGTAGCCGAGCGTGTTCCGGAGGAAGTCGGGGCCCGGGACGTGGTCGGCATCGAGCACGGCGACGATGTCGGCCTCGACGACGCCGAGAGCGTGATTGAGGTTGCCGGCCTTCGCATCGCGGTTGTCCGGCCGCGCGAGGTAGCGCGCTCCGAGCTCGTGCGCGAGCTCCTCCACCTCCGGACGCCGGCCGTCATCGAGCACCCACACCTCGGCCGCAGGCTCGAGCGCGACCGCGGCCGCGACCGTGGGCGTGAGCACCTCGAGAGGCTCGTCGTAGGTAGGGATGAGAACCGCCACCCGGTGGGACGTCTCCGTCACCGGCGCGACGCGCGGGCCCGCATCGACGTCCCAGAGCCCGAAGGTGAAGAGGGCGAGCCCGAGCGCGTTGTGTGCCTCGAGCGCGAGGAGGGGAACCGCGATCCACAGGTGGTCGGGATCGAGCGTGAACGACGCTCGCCAGGCGAGGTAGACGGCGGTCGCGAGCAAGGCGATGCTCGCCACCCCCCGCACGAGGAGCTTGCGGCCCCGCGACTCCGGGCGCGGTCGGCGCCCGTCGAGGAAACGAGGAAGCTCTGGGGCGCCAGACTGCGCTCGCTCGACGACGCGGGAGGTCGCCCCCCGCCTGCGAGGGCCCTGCCTGACGGAGGGCCGTCTCCTGCGCTCCATCGTCGTCTCGTCCATGCTGAAGGCTCCTGCGGGCTCTCTCGCCAGCCCTCGGCCGCCGTGGTCGTCGCTCCATCCCCCGACCGGGGGAGACGAGCTCGGGGTACCGCTCGGAGGCTGAGGGCTAGGAGAGGGTGATGCGTCAGGAGGCTCGGTCTTCACTGCGTCGGGATCGAGCCGTTCGGAGGCTGAGGGCTAGGAGAGGGTGATGCGTCCTCC
>JAVQXS010000398.1:0-1920 GCA_033578065.1 Thermoleophilia bacterium | reverse complement strand
GACGATCTCGTGGAGGGCTTTCTCGCTCGTTTGCAGGGACATCGACCGTGATCGTAGGACGTCGGCGGCTCGCTCGTCCACCCTAGGCGCCTCGCTCCCCGCCTCCGCAGCGCGCGGCCGAGCCTCAGTGCTCGGCGACGGCTCCCAGGTGGCGCGCGTACGCCCCCGTGTCGAGGATCTCGACGAGCTGCTCGACCGCGAAGCGGAGCTCGTCGTCGCTCGTGAAGACGTGCGGGCCGAGACGGATGCCGGCGCCGGGTCGGTAGTCGCCGAGCACGCCACGCGCCTCGAGCTCCGCGTACACGGCAGCGCCCTCCGGCACGGCGAGGACGACGGCCCCGCCCCTCCGCTCCGGCTCCCGCGGGCTGACGACCTCGAAGCCGGCAGCGTCGGCGAGCTCGGCGAGGAGCGCGGTCTGGCGCAGCGATCGCTCGCGGATGCGCGCGATGCCGACCTCCTCGATGAGGTCGTAGCCCGCCGTGGCGGCAAGGTGCACCGCGGGACTCGGCGTCCCGGTGAGGAAGCGGGCCACGCCGGGCGCGCGCTCGAGCTCCTCCTCGAACGCGAACGGCCGCGCGTGCGCCTGCCAGCCGGTGACGGTTGGCTCGAGCCGCTCGATGAGATCCGGGCGCACGGAGAGCCACCCGTTGCCCGGCCCGCCGCAGAGCCACTTCACCGACCCCCCGACTGCGAAGTCGACCCCGAGCGCCGTCACGTCGAGGGGGACGATGCCCGCCGACTGGTAGCAGTCGAGGATCACGTGCGCGCCGACCTCGTGCGCACGCCGAACGATGGGCTCGACGTCCTGGATGCGCGAGTCCTTGAAGAGGACGTGGCTCACGGGGACGAGGAGGGTGCGCTCGTCGAGCTGCTCGACGATCCCTCCCTCGTCCTCGCAGACGACGACCTCGAGGTCGGGCTGCGCCTGGTAGAGGTAGCGCACGGAGGGGAAGCTCCCTCGCTCGTAGACGACGCGGTTGCGGGCAGGAGCCGCCGGCTGGAAGCAGGAGAGGACGACCGCCTCCGCGAGGGAGACGTTCTGCTGCATGACGGTCGTGCCGGGCAGCGCGCCGATGATCCTCCCCACCTGGTCGCCGACCGTCCAAGGGGTCGACCACCACCCCTCCGCCCAGGCCCGGATCCCGCGCTCGGCCCACGTGCGCGCGAACGCGGCGAGGAGCTCCGGCGCCCGACGGGGCATGGGACCGAGGGTGTGGCTCGCGAGGTACGTCGTCCGCTCGAGGATCGGGAACGCGGAGCGGTAGTCGAGGAGGTCGCGCACGACCCGAGCGTACTCGGCCGCACGTCGAGCCGGGCCTACGATGTGCCCGTGCGCGCGATGGTGCTCGAGGCGCCGGGGGCGCCTCTCCGGCTCGCGGAGCTCCCCGATCTGGAGCCCAACCCCGGCCAGGCCCTCCTCCGCGTCCGCGCCTGCGGCGTCTGCCGCACCGACCTCCATGTCGCCGACGGCGAGCTTCCGCGCCCGAAGCTCCCGCTCGTCCTCGGCCACCAGATCGTGGGGGAGGTGCTCGCGAGCGCGGGCCGCTTCGTGCCGGGCGAGCGAGTCGGCGTGCCCTGGCTCGGCTGGACCTGCGGCGAGTGTCGCTTCTGCGGCTCGGGCCAGGAGAACCTCTGTGATCAGGCCCGCTTCACAGGCTACGACCTCGACGGCGGCTTCGCCGAGCTCGCGGTCGCCGACGAGCGCTACTGCCTCCCGGTGCCCGACGGCTACCCGGACGAGCAGGCGGCCCCGCTCCTCTGCGCCGGTCTCATCGGCTACCGCGCGCTTCGCCTCGCCGGGGACGCCGAGCGGCTCGGCCTCTACGGCTTCGGCGCCTCGGCGCACATCGTCTGCCAGGTCGCGGTCGCGCAGGGTCGACGGGTCTACGCAGGCACGCGCGGCGGCGACGAGGCGGCGCA
>JAVQXS010000397.1:0-1927 GCA_033578065.1 Thermoleophilia bacterium | reverse complement strand
ATCCTCGTACGGCGCGAAGCACTCCACGGAGCGGAGGCGGAGCTCGAGGATGCGCTCGAGCCAGGGGCGAAAGGCGGGAAAGTCGTCCTCCTCGCGCGCTCGCACCCACGCCTCGTACGAGCGCGCTTGCGTCTCGGCGAGCTCCGCCACGAGCTCTGCGGGGAGGCGCCGGGCCTTCTCCCAGTCCCGCCGGGCGAGGCGGAGGAGGCAGGCGTCGTCCGAGTCGGGGTCGAGCGAGGCGGCGCACGGCGCGAGCTCGTCGAGGAGCTCGCCGATCCGCTCGTCAGCCGACCGGGCGTGGATGACGGAGGCGAGGGTGCCGAGCTGGAGCGCGCGGGACTCGGCACCCCCGGCGGGCATCGCGACCTCGAGGTCCCACTCGAGGAGCGCCTGGGCGCGCCTGAGGTCGACGATCTCCGCGAGGCGCTCCCTCAGCTCGCTGAGCGCGGGCTCCATGGCGGCGGACTCTAGCCACGCGTCGCTCTGCCGGCCGCGGCGCGGGGTACACTCGCGCCGTGTCGAGCGACGCCCCGGAGATCTTCGACGACATCTACCTCGGCCTCCAGGCCGGCGGCGCCGCGCGGAAGCGGCGTCGGGGCGAGCCGCTCTCGGAGGCGGAGCAGGAGGCGCTCGGCCGCTGGCAGAGCCTCTCGCTCTGGCGCAAGGCGGTCGCGATCGGCGCCTTCTCGCTCGGCACGTTCGGGATCGGCTTCACCGTCGGCGGCCTCGTCTTCGGTCGCTGGAGAGCCGCGCGCCGGTAGCCGCCGGCTGAGCGAACGTGTGTTCGCTCGGGTAGACTGACGCGCGATGTCTGCCGACGAGCTCGTCGTCCACGGCGCCCGCGAGCACAACCTGAAGAACATCACCGTCCGCATCCCGCGGAACGCCCTCGTCTGCATCACCGGCCTCTCCGGCTCGGGGAAGTCGTCGCTCGCGTTCGACACGATCTACGCGGAGGGACAGCGCCGCTACGTCGAGTCGCTCTCGGCGTACGCCCGCCAGTTCCTCGAGATGATGGAGAAGCCGGACGTCGATGCGATCGAGGGGCTCTCGCCGGCGATCTCCATCGACCAGAAGACGACCTCCCGCAACCCTCGCTCGACGGTGGGGACGGTCACGGAGATCTACGACTACCTCCGCCTCCTGTACGCGCGCATCGGCCGACCCCACTGCCCGATCTGCGGGCGGCCGATCGCGGGGCAGTCGCTCGACCAGATCGTCGAGCAGGTGCTGCGGCTCCCCGAGGGAACCCGCTTCACGGTCAACGCCCCCGTCGTGCGCGATCGGAAGGGCGAGCACCGAGAGGTGCTCGAGGAGCTCCGCCGTGACGGCTTCACCCGGGTGAAGGTGGACGGGGAGCTGCGGCTCCTCGAGGAGGAGATCGCCCTCGACAAGAAGCTCCGGCACACGATCGAGGTCGTCGTCGACCGGCTCGTCATGAAGCCCGACCTCCGGCAGCGGGGCGGGGAGGGGGGGGGGACGGCGGCCGCGCGCGCCCAGGGCCTCGTCGTCATCGACGTCCTCGAGCGCCCTGACGGCGACCCGGCTGAGCCGCTCCTCTTCTCCGAGAACTTCGCCTGCCCAGAGCACAGGGTCTCGCTGCCCGAGCTCGAGCCGCGCATCTTCTCCTTCAACTCGCCGCACGGGGCGTGCCCGCGCTGCACCGGCCTCGGCGCCCAGCTCGAGATCGACCCCGATCTCCTCGTCCCCGACCCGTCGCTCTCGATCGCGGAGGGCGCCCTCGTCCCATGGACGGTCGGCGGGCAGGGCTTCTACGAGAGCGTCATCGAGGCGATCGCCGACCGCTACGAGATCCCGCTCGACGTGCCCTGGCGGGAGCTCACGCGCGAGCAGCAGGACAAGTTCCTCTACGGGACGGACGGCGAGCGCATCTACTCGGTGCGCGTCCTCGCGCCCGCCAACGCCA
>JAVQXS010000396.1:0-1935 GCA_033578065.1 Thermoleophilia bacterium | reverse complement strand
CGCTCCCTACCTCGACTACCGGCCGCTTGAGGAGGACGAGCTCGAGCTCGTCCGCCCGCTCATCGCCGAGGAATGGCTCGAGCGTGGGGTCGAGCGTGCCGGGGTCGACTACGCGATCGCGGAGGCCGTGCCGCGGCACCTCGCCGAGGTGCGCGAGGAGACGGAGCGGAGGGTCGCCGCGACGAAGGAGGCGGTGCACCGTCGGCTGACGAAGGAGATCGCCTACTGGGATCATCGGGCCGAGGAGCTCAAGGAGCAGGAGCTCGCGGGCAGGAAGCCCCGGATGAGCTCGGGCCGCGCTCGCCAGCGGGCGAACGACCTCGAGGAGCGCTACCGGCGCCGCATGGAGGAGCTCGACCGCGAAGGGCAGCTCTCCTCGCTTCCGCCGGTCGTCGTTGGAGGTGCCCTCGTCATCCCGCGCGGCCTCCTCGAACGTCTACGCGGCGAGCGCTCGGTCGAGCCGGACGTCCACGCCCGTGAGACGGAGCGCGTCGAGCGGCTCGCGGTCGACGCCGTCCTCGCCACCGAGCGCTCGCTCGGTCGCCATCCGGTCGAGATGCCTCGCAACAACAAGGGCTACGACATCAAGTCCCGCGCCGACGGCCACGGCGGCGGGCTCCTCTTCATCGAGGTCAAGGGGCGGGCGGCCGGAGCGAAGGAGTTCACGGTCACGAGGAGCGAGATCCTCACCGCGCTCAACAAGCCCGACCACTTCATCCTCGCCCTCGTCCGCGTGGGCGAGGATGATGCGACCGAGGTGCGCTACCTCCGCAGGCCCTTCAAGGGGAGCGAGGAGGTCTACTTCGACATGACGAGCGCGAGCTACGACTGGGACGAGCTGTTCTCGCGCGGCGAGGTGCCCGCATGACGCAGGGGCTCAGGGGCGGCTCGGAATACGATCGCGCGCGTATTTATGCGCGTGCGCGCCTACGCTCGCGTGTGCGGGCTCGATCTCGCCTTTCGAGGTCGATGATCCAGCCGGCGCATCGTCCAATAGGTTTGAAGCGGCCGCCAGCGCTTTGGCACGACGTCCAAAGCTTTGGCACGAGGACCAAAGCCACCGGAGGTCTCACGCAGTGCTGACGAAGCTCACGATCCGCCGCTTCAAGCGCTTCGACGAGGTCGAGATCGAGCTTGGTAGCCCCGTGGTCCTCATCCGGCCGAACGACTCGGGTAAGACGACGGCGCTGCAAGCGCTTGCTCTGTGGTGGCCGATCGTGCGGCGCGAGGAGCCGGCGCCGGCAGGTCGGGCTAGGGTCTCGGCATGAGCGTCGCGCCGTCTCGGACCCTGCGCTTCACCCGCATCCGGCTCGAGAACTGGAGGAACTTCAAGTGCGTGGAGGTAGAGCTCGCCCAGCGCGTCTTCCTCGTCGGCCCGAACGCGTCCGGGAAGTCGAACTTCCTCGATGCGCTCAGGTTCCTCCGCGACCTCGCCGCCGTTGGCGGCGGCCTCCAGTCCGCTGTCGCTGATCCCCGCCGGGGCGGGGTCTCCCGTATTCGATCGCTCGCGGCCCGCAAGAAGACCGATGTGTCGATTGGCGTCAGCGTAGGCTCCGACGACGACCCGGATCACTGGCAGTACGAGCTCAGCTTCACCCAAGATTCGCGCAAGCGGGCGCTCCTGCAGCGCGAGATCGTCACCCGGCGCGGAGAGGTGATCCATGAGCGGCCGCAGGCGGAGGACAAGGCGGATCGGGAGCGGCGGACGCAGACCTCCCTGGAGCAGGTCAACGTCAACCGGGAGTTCCGCGAGCTCGTGGACTTCTTCGCATCGGTGCGCTACCTCCACATCGTCCCGCAGCTCATCCGTGAGCCCGACCGGTCGGTCGGCCGCTCGAAGGATCCCTTCGGCGGGGACTTCCTCGAGCAGGTCGGGACGACGCCGAGAACGAAGCGGGACAGCTACCTCCGCCAGATTCTCAAGGTAGCGAAGGT
>JAVQXS010000395.1:0-1937 GCA_033578065.1 Thermoleophilia bacterium | reverse complement strand
TATGGGCTGCCCCGTCCCCACGAGCGCTACCGCGCAGGTCTGAGCAGGAAGAGCTGCCCGTCCTCGACCGTGACCGTTGGGCCCCCCGGGGCCGTCGTCGGCGGGTGGGCCTGGACGTCCGAGAGCCACGTGTCGGGTCCGTAGAGGTCGGAGGCGTCGATGATGCCGCTTGTCTCCCAGATCCCTGGCCCGACGCGCACTCCGTCGCGGCCCGGCGGGTCGAGCTCCCCGATCCGCTTCGCGGTCGAGACGTCGAGGCCGTGGCGGTCGAGGGCGAAGCGCCAGACGGAGCCGTCACGCCCCTTCGCGGCCATCACCGGCCGGCTGTCCGAGGTGCCGTCCTCGTTGATCATGAGGTACGTGCTGCTCGTGTCGATGTTGTCGGGGCTCAGGGCGATGTCGCCGCCGGCGGCGACGACCTCATCCGCGTTGAAGAGGACCTCGAGCGTTCCGCCCTTCGTGACGTTCCCCGGGTGGAGGCGGAGCGAGTAGAGCCGGCCGAGCCTGTTCTCCGGAGCACCTCCGGTGGTCACGAAGAAGAACTCGTTGCGGTTGAGCTTGTTGAAGGCGCCGTCCTCGGGGCGCGCGAAGCGGAGCGCACCGACAGCGTCGCTCGCGGCCTCGAGCTCGTCGTTCGTGAGCTCACCCGCGTTGGGTATGAGCTTCCACTCGACCTCGATCGTCCCCGAGCGGAACTCCCTCTCGCTCCCGTAGGCGGCGTCCTTCGGGGCGAGGACGTAGAGCTCGCCGTTGTCGAGGCCGTTCCGCCGGAGCACGCCCGCTCCGGCACGCGGATCCTTCTTGCCCACGTACAGGTAGACCTGGCTGTTCTCGACCTCCTTCGCGAGCGCAGCGGGCCCGTCCTCCATGCCGAGGATCACGGTCCGGGTGCCGTGGTTCGGCTGAACGAGGACGTTCTCCCAGGAGGCGTGACCGAGCCTCGGCAGGGCGTACGCGTTCCCATCGACGATCGCCACCGGGAGCCCGCCTTTCCCGTCGAAGGTCCGGTCCATCCGGCTCTCCTCCTCGTTCGCGAAGTAGATCCAGCGGTCGAAGCCATGCGGGGGTCCGGCGAGCGACCCCGAGCAGAAGCGCGAGAACGCCGGAGTCCCGTTCTCCGTCGTCGCAGCGGGGCCGACGTAGCGGTTCTCGAGGTAGACGTGGTCGAACGCGCGCTTCCCCGCGATCGGGTTGCCGTCGGCGTCGAGGATCCACATGGAGACGAACGCGCCCCGCTGCCTCCACGACGATCCGACCACCGGCTGCGAGAGCGTGCTCTGCGGGAGCTCGTGGTTCATGTAGAGGGTCGAGGTGCCGTCGCCGTTCGGGTGGGCTCCAAGCCCGTCCGGGATCCCGACCATGCGGAACCACCTCGAGCGGTCGCCAATGAGTGGGACCCTGTCGTCGACGCTGAAGAGCGGAGTCACCCGGTAGTCGGGTCCGACTGCTTTCACGTAGGGCTTCACGGACGTCGCCGCGGAAGCTGCCATCGAGGCGAGCGCCGCCGCGATGGCGAGCGCAGCGAGGATGAGCATCCCTCGTCGCATCTGCGATCTCCTTCCCTCTCGTCGAGTGGTTTCTCTCTCCCGAGTGATCGGGCGGTTCGCCACTGACTGATCGCACGTCCGCGTTCGCTCGTGGGTACCGAGGTCGTGTCGCCTCAGTCTCTCCTTCGTGACGCCGCTGTCGCGATCTCGTCACCGGACCGGGCACCGGCGGTGACCGGAGAGTGGGAGCTCAGGCGGAGAGCGCCTCGACGATGAGCGACTGGAAGTGGGCGATGAGCCGCTCGGACTCGGGCATGAGGCGCCCCTCGTCGAGGAGCCTGGAGCCGACTCCCGCCTGAACGCGGTCGACGTGCGCGCGATCCTAGGCGCCGAACTGCGCGTCGAAGGCGAGCATCTCGTCGGCCGCATGACGTTGCCCCTCGCGGTCGG
>JAVQXS010000394.1:0-1947 GCA_033578065.1 Thermoleophilia bacterium | reverse complement strand
CGTCCTCGATCGCGGCCTCGACTGTCGCCCGCTCGTTGTAGACGGGCATGAGGATCGACAGGCTCGTCGGCACGCTCAGCGGCGTCGCCGTCCTCTCATGGCTGCCCGACGTCCACCCGTGTCCGCCGGTACACGTGGACGCCCGATCTGCTGAACACGCGCTTCCATCCGGGGCTTGCGTCGATTCGCGCGAGGAAGCGCTCGATGATCGCCGGGTCGGCGACGCCGCGCCGCACACGCGCAGTCGCCGAGGCACCGACGCCCGGAGCGACCGCAGGGTCGCGCTCATCGATCACGATCCACTCCGCGCGTCGCACCACGGGAACGCTGTAGACGTATCTCCGAGCGGAGAGATGTGCCCCGACCTTGCCTGTCGAGGAGACGGGTGCGTCGGGAGGGATGAGCGCCACCGCCGCCCGAAGCGCGTCGATGTGTCCGGCAGGCGGCGTCCCTCCGTACCAGGCCTGGTGCGGGACGAGCCGGCTTGTGCTCCAGAGCTGTGGCCAGGGGCCCAGGATCGCGGACAGCCCTGCGCAGAGGCCGAGGAGCACGCCGGCAGCGAGGAGTCGCGCTCGGGTCGCAAGGCGCGCTGCTCCCAGCACGGTGGCCGCTACGAGGATCGGGATGACGACGGACGTGTAGTGCCAGTAGGCGTCGGCCGTCGTGGGCATGTCGGAGAGGGTGTTGGCGAGGAGCTGCGGCACGGCCGCCGCGGCGAGCGCAGGCGCGAGGAGGAAGAGCCCTGCGAGCGGCACGCTGAGCGCGAGGATGTAGCTCAGGTTGCGGTGGCTCGCGAGCTGCTCGAGGATCGTCGCGGGGTCCGTCAGCGCGGTCCACAGCACCCCCTGCGGAGATCCTCCCACCGTCTCGTAGAGGCCGTAGAAGACGCTCTCCTCCCCGGAGTAGCGTGGGACGATGACGTAGAGAGCGAACGCCGTCCACCCGACTCCCGCCGCGGCGATGGCGAGGCCTGCCCGCGCCCGCCGGCGGGCCACGGCGTACCAGATCCCGAGCGCCGCCACCGTCACGCCCACGAGCTCCCCGCACAGGCTGGCGAGCGCCGCGACGATCGAAAAGGAGACGAGTCGGTCCTCGTCGAGGAACCAGACGGCGAAGAGGAGGAGCGGGATCGCGAGCGTGACCGGGTGCACGACGTCGAGCGCCACCCACGCGAGCCACGGGTAGGCGAGGTACACGAGGCCCGACGCGAGGCCGAGCGCCCTGCTGCCGAGGTGCTTGACGCCGAGGCAGTACACGGGGATCGCGCCGAGCGCGCAGGCGGCGATCTGGACGAAGGCGAGCGTCAGCGGGGTCGGGGCGACGATCCAGGCCGGCGCCAGGAGGACGAGAACCGGATCGACGTGCCCGGCAAGGCGGGAGAGTTGCTCACCGGAGGCGTGGGTCACCTCGAGTGGTCGCCCCTGCGCCGTACTCCAGACAGCCTGGGTGATGTTTCCGAGGTCGAACTTCTGCGTCCGGAACTCGTGGTGGTGCGTCCGCACGATCGCGAACAGCCACGCTGTCCAGGCAGCGATTCCCGCCAGCAACGCGCCACCCCACGGCAATGCGCTACCCCAGCGAGCGCCGCGCGGCCGAGCGCGCGCAGTCCGCGCCGACCGAGACTCAGGACGGGAGGCAAGCACAGTCATGTCCTCAGAGAGTGTCGTCTCGAGGAGACGGCATGTCGAGCCGGCGGCGCTGCGTGCGGGAGCTCAGACGCCTACGGGACGGGCACGACACGGCTCGCGGTCAGCGAGCCGGTGACTCCGAGGATCGCGTGGTGGGTCGTCCTCGTCCGCAGGGTGAACGCGATCACCGGGATCGGGTTCGGCAGCTTCCGGAAGCGCGCTGCTGAGACGCTCGCGATCGGCGCGGCAGCGGCTGCCTCGGCGGACACAGCGAGCTCGAGGAGACGCGGGTCGATCTCCAGCCAGCGGCTGCCTGGGT
>JAVQXS010000393.1:0-1948 GCA_033578065.1 Thermoleophilia bacterium | reverse complement strand
GCGGAGGCGCTCGGGACGTTCGCGCTCGTCTTCGTCGGCTGCGGCGCGATCATGGTGGACGCGCGGGGCGGTGGCCTCGGCCCCCTCGGCATCGCCCTCGCCTTCGGGCTCGTCGTCATGGCGATGGTCTACGCGGTCGGGCACGTCTCGGGGGCGCACCTGAACCCTGCAGTGACGCTCGCGTTCGCGGTCACGAGGCACTTCCCCGGCCGCCGCGTGCCGACGTACTGGGCGGCGCAGCTCGCGGGCGCGACCGGCGCTGCGCTCCTCCTCCGCGCATCGCTCGGTGACGTGGCGAGCGTCGGCGCGGCGATCCCCTCCGGCCCGCGCGCCGAGTCGTTCCTCTTCGAGGCGGTGCTCACGGCGTTCCTCGCCTTCGTCGTCATGGCCGTTGCGACCGACGCGCGCGCGGCCAGCGAGCCAGCTGCGATCGCGATCGGAGGCACGATCGCGTTTGCCTCGCTGGTCGGCGGCCCGATCTCGGGCGCGTCGCTCAACCCCGCCCGCTCCCTCGGTCCGGCACTCGCCTCCGGAGTGACGACCTCGCTCTGGATCTACCTCACGGCGCCGTTCTTGGGGGCCGTCTTCGGAGGAGCACTCTACGCTCTCGTGCGCCGAGGGGGGAGAGATGAGGCGGTCGAGCTCCGACTCGGGCGGGGAGGCCGAGCGAACGGGCACCGTTGAGGTGCGCGATCGTCGTTCACCACTCCGACACGCCCGATCGCCCGCTCCGCACTACGCTCCGAACGATGCGTACGAGCCTCGAGCGGGAGGTGAAGCTCGTTCCCAGCGAGGGGTTCCGGCTGTCCGAGCTCGGGCCGGAGCGTCCTGCGCGCGTCCTCTTCTCGACGTACTTCGACACGCCGAGCATGCGGCTCGCGAGGCACCGGGTAACCCTCCGGCACCGTCTCGAGGACGGGGTCGGCGTCTGGCAGCTCAAGCTCCCGCGTGGAGCCGGGCGGATGGAGCTCGAGGAGCCAGGCCCTCCGGCGCGTCCGCCAGCGGCGCTCCTGAGCCTCCTCCCCGCCTACGTCCGCAGCGAGCCGCTCGCTCGAGTCGCACGCCTGCGAACGCGGCGACGGAGCGTGCGTCTCGACGGGGTCGAGGTCGTCGAGGACGCGGTCGCGGTGTTCGACGGGTCACGGATCGTGCAGCGCTTCCGCGAGCTCGAGGTCGAGCTCGTCGACGGGACCGTCGAGGAGCTCGAGCGGGTCGTCGAGCGCCTCGTCCAGGCCGGAGCGTCTCCGTCGCCGCTGCGACCGAAGCTCTTCCGTGCCCTGGGCCTCGATCCGACTCCCGCGGACGCGGAGCTCGAGCCGGGGACGCCACCGCTCGAGGTCGTGCGCCGTGCGCTCGTCGAGCAGCATGCCCGGCTGCTCGCCCACGACCCGGGCGTGCGGCTCGGCGGCGACTCCGAGGACGTCCACCAGATGCGGGTCGCGACGCGCCGCGCACGGGCGTTCCTGCGGGCCGCCCGTCCGCTGCTCGATCGGGCCTGGGCGAGCGGTCTGCGGGCAGAGCTCGGGTGGCTCGGCTCGGCGCTCGGCCCGGCGCGCGATCTCGACGTCCTCCTCGAGCACCTCCGATCCGACATCAGCGAGGCTCACCTGCCGGAGGAGGCCGTGCGCTCGCTCCTCGACGAGCTCGAGCGCGAGCGGGTGAGCGCGTACTCGGAGGCGGTCGCCGCGCTCAGCGATCCCCGCTACCTTGCGCTCCTCGACGCCCTCGAGCGCGCGGAGCCGCTCGCCGCGCCCGACGCCCCCAGGGCGACGCTTGCGGATCTCTGGCGCGCCGAGCTCGCGCGGACGCGGAAGCGCTTCCGGAAGCTCGATGCGTCTTCGGCGGACGAGGAGCTCCACGCCGCGCGCATCCAGGTGAAGCGCGTGCGCTACGCGGCGGAGCTCGCGGCGCCGGAGCTCGGCAAGCGCGGCAAGGCGTTCGTCGCTGC
>JAVQXS010000392.1:0-1956 GCA_033578065.1 Thermoleophilia bacterium | reverse complement strand
GTTGCCCGACCCCCTCATCGAGCGCGCGCACACGGGCCAGCGCCGGCTCCGGTTCACGGTGTCGATCGCGAACGTCGGCGCGGGCCCGATCGAGGTGCACGGCGTACGCCTGACGACGCGCTCGCCGTTCAGCACCTGGCAGTGGATCCTGCGGACAGACGGGAGCTCGGTGCGCGTGCGCACGCCCTCGGTGCGCATGGTCTTCGTAGGCACCGAGAGCCACGGCCACTGGCACGTTCGCGGCGCGGCGCGCTACGAGCTGCGGAGGCTCGACCGGGGGACGCTTGTCCGGGTACGCATGAAGCGCGGGTTCTGCCTCTTCGACAGCACGCCCTACCGGAGGTCGATCCCGGGGTCGCCAGCCGAGCGCAGGTACCCGCGCGAGGCGTGCGGGAAGCAAGGAGCGCTCGTGTTCACGATGGGGATCTCGCCCGGCTGGAAGGACGACTACTACTGGAGGATCCCCGGACAGGAGATCGACGTCACGAACCTGCCGCACGGTCGCTACCGCCTGCTCGTGACGGTCGACCCCCGGAACTGGTTCCGGGAGTCGAACGAGCGAAACAACGTCGCCTGGGTCGACTTCGTGCTCTCGGACTCGCTCCTCGTCAAGGTGCTCGGGCGGAGCCCGAGGCTGTAGCGGGCGCGGCGACCGCTTTCGCGTCGAGCTCGGCGAGCGACGGAAGGACGACGTTGGCGAGCGCGAGCGCGTCCGCGGAGGGCGGGTAGCGGCGGTTCGGGATCGCGACGACGCGCATGCCGGCCGCGTGGGCGGCGCGGATCCCGTTCGCGGAGTCCTCGACCGCGGCGCAGCGCTCCGGCGGCACCCCGAGGCGACGCGCCGCCTCGAGGAAGACGTCGGGGGCGGGCTTGCCGCGCGCCACCTCCTCGGAGGAGACGGTCGCCTCGAAGACGGGCGCGAGCCCCGAGCGCTCGAGCACGACGTCGATGAGCTCTCGGTTCGAGGAGGAGGCGAGCCCGAGCCGGAACGACCCCGCGAGGCGCCGCACCGCCTCGACCGCGCCCTCGACGAGCGGGAGCCCGGACTCGTAGCGGGCGAGCATCCGCCGCACCACCTCGGCGGAGATCTCCTCCGGCGACTCCGTGAGCCCGATGACGTCGTGCAGGTAGCGCGACCACTCGATCGAGCTCATGCCCATCATGTCCGCCTGCGCCCGCTCGTGCCAGCGCCCGCCGCGCTCGCGGGCGAGCTCCTCCCGCACCTCGTCCCAGACGTGCTCGGAGTCGAGGAGGACCCCGTCGAGGTCGAAGACGACGGCCTCGATGGCGGGGCTCCTCACGCCGATCGGTAGGCGCCGCGGACGCGTACGAGGGCGGGAGCGTCCTCGCCGAGCTCGGCGCGCTCGACCGCGCAGGAGAAGAACGTGTGCGTGCCCGCCGGGAGCTCGTCGCGCAGGCGGCAGTCGAGCCAGCCGAGCGCGCCGGCGAGACGGGGCGCCCCCGTCCCGCCGCGCGTATCGTCGAGCGTCGCGACGCCCTGCCACATCGCGATCGGAGGGACGCCGCGCGCGAAGTGCTGGGCGAGCCTGTCCTGGCCGGCGGCCAGGAGCGAGATCGCGCAGCCGCCCGCCTCGCGCAGGAGCTCGTGGAGCGCCGCCTGCCGTGAGACGGCGAAGCCGACGAGGGGCGGCTCGAGCGAGAGCGCGACGAGCGAGCTCACGGTGAGGCCGAGCCGCTGCCCGCCCGTATCGACGGTCACGACCGCGACGCCGCGCGGCACGCGTGCGACGAGCTCACGCAGCTCCTCGCCGACGCTCACCGCTCGCCCGCGAGCGACTCGGGGCCGATCTCGGAGACCGAGGCGCAGCCGGCGAGACCGAGCGTGAGGTCGAAGTCCGCGCGCAGGTTGCGGATCACCTCGCGGACGCCCTCCTCGCCGCCCGCTGCCAGCCCCCACACGTAGGGCCGTCCGAGCCCGACCGCGGAGGCGCCGAG
>JAVQXS010000391.1:0-1960 GCA_033578065.1 Thermoleophilia bacterium | reverse complement strand
GCCGTGGGTGGCGTCGTTCTCGTCCTCCTGCTCGCGATCCAGCTTCCGAGGATCTTCGGAGGATCGTCCTCGAGCGCTGCCCTGCCCGCCGAGACGAGCGCGACTCCGGCTCTCGCGAGCGATCCTACGAGCGCAGCCCCGACCGCAGGGGAGGAGGTCGTCGCTCGCGAGCGAGCGACGAGCACGAAGCTCCGCTCCTTCTCGCTCTTCGCCGGCAAGGATCCGTTCATCCAGAAGGTCACGCTCGTGGGCGTGACCTCGGGAAGCGCGACCTCAGGGAGCGCGACCTCAGGGAGCGCGACCTCGGAGCGAGCGGCATCGGGGGAGGCGACCGGCGGCGGCGGGAGGAACGCCGGGACGGCGACGACGGTCGAGTCGGGATCGAGCGAGCCGCCTGCGAAGGCGTCCTTCACCCAGGCTGCACAGGCCACCGTCATCCGAGTGAACGGGGTTCCCGAGGCGCTCGAGCTCGGCGCGACGTTCCCATCCACCGACCCGGTTCTCGTGCTCGTCGCCGAGAACCCGGCGAAGCGCGAGGTTCGCATCGGCGTCGTCGGCGGGAGGTACGCGAGCGGAGCGCGGACAGTCACGCTCCGGATGGGGAAGCCGCTCGTCCTCGAGAACACGGCCACTGGCGCCACCTACCGGCTCGTGCTCGTCTCCGTCGGCGACGGCTCGTCGGCACGCGCGGAGAGCGCGAGGGAGCGCTCGGGCGCGGCGGGGGGCGACTGACGGGGGTCGAGGCCCGCGGGAGCTGGCTGCGCTCGCGCAGCCCATCCAGCTCTGAGCGCGCACGGCGCTCCTCAAGGGCGCCCGCGCGCGTGCCGATAGGGCGGGGAGATGGCGGCCTACGCGTACACGGCGATCAACGCGAACGGCATCGAGTCCCGGGGCGAGATCCAGGCGCCCGATCTCGCCGCCGCCCGGGAGCAGCTCCGCCAGCGAGGCCTGCGCGCGACCTCGCTGACCGAGATCGACCTGAGCCGGTCGACGGGCAGGCGCAAGAAGGTCAAGCCGCGCTCGCTCCAGGTCTTCTCGCGGCAGTTCGCGACGATGATCGACGCCGGGCTCAACGTCGTCAGCTCGCTCGTCATCCTCGAGCAGCAGACCGAGGACGAGGCGCTCGCCGCCGTCATCCGCGAGGTCCGGGCGGACGTCGAGACGGGCCTCCTCCTCTCGCAGGCGATGGCGAAGCACCCCCACGTCTTCGACCGGCTCTACCTCTCGATGGTGGAGGCGGGGGAGACGGCCGGGATTCTCGACACCGTCCTCGACCGGGCGGCGGTGCAGATCGAGAAGGAGATGAAGATTCGCCGGCGCGTGAAGGGCGCGATGATCTACCCCTCCGTCGTCCTCGGCTTCGCGTTCCTCGTCCTCACGGGGCTCCTCCTCTTCCTCGTGCCCGTCTTCGAGGGGGTCTTCGCCGACCTCGGCGGCGAGCTTCCCTTCCTCACGCAGCTCGTCGTCGGCGCCTCCGACCTCCTGCGCGGCTACTGGTTCGTCCTCTTCCCCGCGCTCGGAGCAGGGCTCTACGGCCTCCGCCGCTGGAAGCGGACGGAGTCGGGCCGACAGGCGTGGGATCGCTTCAAGCTCCGCCTCCCGGCCGGGATCGGGAGGGTCGTCCTCAAGGTGACGATGGCGCGCTTCTCGCGCACCCTCGCGACGCTCGTCGCCTCGGGCGTGGACATCATCAAGGCTCTCGAGATCGCTGGCCAGACCTCGGGGAACTGGGTCGTCGAGTCGGCGCTCGCCGACGTCCGCATGAAGGTGCACCAGGGCGTCCCCATCGCCCAGCCCTTGGTCGAGGACCCGATCTTCCCGCCGCTCCTCGCGCACATGGTGCGCGTCGGGGAGGAGACGGGCGAGCTCGAGCAGATGCTGGACAAGGTCGCCGACTTCTACGAGGACGAGGTCGACACCTCGATCAACTCGCTCACCTCGATCATCGAGCCGCTCATGA
>JAVQXS010000390.1:0-1965 GCA_033578065.1 Thermoleophilia bacterium | reverse complement strand
GAAGAGCTCCGCGTGCTGGTAGCCGCACGTCGATCCGTCGCGGGTCGCGTGGCTCGCCCGCTCGGCAAGCGGGCGCGGCATCGTCTGACGCTCGGATCCGACGGGTGCGAGCGCCGCGAGCCCGCGCTCGAGCGTCTTCGTCTCCCTGCGCGCCCGCTCGCCGATCCCGACGCCCTCGGCCGCGCCTCCCTCTGCGCACGGTCGCTGCCAGTCTCGTAGGAGCTCCCCCACGCCGTGCGCATCCCCGGCCGATAGTAGTCGACGTGCCTTGGGCTCACTCGGTCGTCGAGATCCCGCCGTCGCCGCCGCGCTGGATCCGGATCCAGCTTCGCCGGCCGAGCGCCTCAGCTCCGGTAGGCCTCGATGAGCACCTGCGCGACCTCCGGCCGCGTGAACTCGACGGGCGGAACCTCTCCCGCGCTGAGCATCTCGCGCACCTGCGTGCCCGAGAGGAAGACGCGATCCTCCGCGCCGTGCGGGCACGACTTCGTGCTCGCCATCGATCCGCAGGCGTTGCACCAGAAGCTGTGCTCGAAGAACATCGGCTCGATGTCGAGCTCGTGCGGAGCGAACTCGTCGAAGATGAGCTGCGCGTCGTACGTCCCGTAGTAGTCGCCGACGCCCGCGTGGTCCCGTCCGACGATGAAGTGCGAGCAGCCGTAGTTCTTGCGGCAGATCGCGTGCCAGATCGCCTCCCGCGGCCCTGCGTACCGCATCGCCGCGGGGAACGCCGCGAGGAGCACGCGATCCTCCGGGTAGTAGCCCCGAAGGAGGACGCGGTAGCACTCGACGCGGACGGTCGCGGGCACGTCGTCGGACTTCGTGTCTCCCACGAGCGGGTGGACGAGGAGGCCGTCCACCGTCTCCAGGGCGACCTTCGTGAGGTACTCGTGCGCCCGGTGGATCGGGTTCCGCGTCTGGAAGCCGACGACGCGCTTCCAGCCGCGCTCGGCGAAGATGCGCCGGGTGTCCGCAGGATCGAGCGCGAGCTCCGGGAACTCGGGCGCCGCCCGCTCGAAGACCGTCACCGGGCCCGCGAGGTAGCGCGGCTTCTGCGCGTACAGCCGCGCCACCCCCGGGTGCGCGTCGTCGCGCGTGCGGAAGCAGAGCTCGGCCTCCCGCTCCTTGTCGTAGTCGTAGACCTCCTCCACCTCGAGCACGGCGAGCGGTCTGCCGCTCTCGTCGACGAGCGCGACCCGGTCGCCGCGCGGGGCCTCGTCCACGGCGAGGCAGACGGGGAGCGCCCAGGGAAGCCCATTCGCGAGGTGCATCGTCTCGAGGACGCTCTCGTAGTCCTCCCGACCCATGAAGCCCCGGAGGGGAGAGAGCGCACCGCAGGCGAGCAGGTCGAGGTCGGACAGCTCTCTCGAGGTGAGCGGGACCCGCTCGAGCGTCTCCAGATCGGTCGGCCGCTCGCCCGTCCGGTCGACGAGGACGCCACCGTGCGGCGCGATGAGGCGGTCGGTGGCGACGGCAGTCACGCGCGCACCTCGGCGGGCACGAGCCCGAGCTCCTCGAGCTTCGCGAGCACCTGCGCGGCTGCCTCCTCTTCCGTCGTCGTCTCCGTATCGACGACGAGGTCGGGCGAGAGCGGCTCCTCGTACGGGTCGTCGACGCCGGTGAAGCCCGTGATCTCGCCCGCGAAGGCCTTCGCGTAGAGCCCGTTGACGTCGCGCCGGGCGCACTCCTCGACCGACGCACGGACGTACACCTCGACGAAGGGGCCGAACTCCTCGACCATGGCCCGCGCCTTCGCCCGCGCCTCCCGGTAGGGGGAGATCGCGGCGCAGATGACAGCGCCGCCGTGCCGTGTCAGCCTCGAGGCGACCCAGCCGATGCGCTCGATGTTCGTGTCGCGATCTTCCTTCGAGAAGCCGAGGCCCTTCGAGAGGTGCGTGCGCACGGTGTCCCCGTCGAGGTACTCGACGAGCAAGCCCCTCCGGTCGAGCTCAGGTCCGACGAGGT
>JAVQXS010000389.1:0-1969 GCA_033578065.1 Thermoleophilia bacterium | reverse complement strand
CAAGCGTGACGAAGCGACGAATCGGCATGGCGCGCTCCTCTCGACGTCGTACCGCGTCACGTGATCGCCCATCGCCGTGAGCGCTCGGTACGGAGTGTGTACGGATTCCGTTACGGGGGAGATGGGTATCGATCGGGCGAGCGGCGAGGCACCTCGACGTCCGCGGATCCCGCGACCGCGATCCGCGTGCTCGCGGATGCCGGTTGCCTGGGAGGGGGCTACGGTCGCTCGACGGCCGACGAGAGGAGACCGATGACCGAGCCACCGACTCCCGCAAGTTCCTCCCACCACCGCTCCTGGCTCTCTCCCGAGCGCGTCCTCTGGGCAGAGGTGCTCGTGCTCGCGCCCGTCGCGGCGCTCCTCGTGCTCCTCCTCATCCCCTCCTGGTTCGAGCTCGGATGGGGTTGCATCGGGACGGAGACGGGCGTCCTCCGGACGGCCGGCGACCTCTACATCGCCGCCTTCGGCGTCGTCGGCACCCTCGGCTGGCTCCTCGTCGTCATGGCCGCGCTCTTCGCGAACGTCACGGGAGCAAGCCGCGCTGCGGCGCTCCTCCCCGGGGCGTGGTTCGCCGTCCTCGTCGGGAGCGCGCTCGTCTTCGCCGCAGCGGTCGGACCTGCTCCCTGCTCCTAAGACGTCGCGTCGGCGATACTCGGAAGGTGCCGGACGTCCTCAGCGGCCTCTTCGAGCGCGTCGTGTGCGCCATCGCCGGGAACGGCCGCGGGCTCGAGGCGGTGCGCCAGATCGAGCGCCTCCGCGCCGGCGAAGGCTCGGTCGTCCTCGTCTCGATCGCGGAGACGCGGGCCGCCACGCGAACCGGAGTCCAGGCGCCCGAGTGGCGCAAGGAGCTTCGCGCCGCAGCGCAGGAGGCCGTCGATCGCGCGCGCGAGCTCGCGCCGGACGCCGACGCACGCATCGTCGACGGGGACGCGGTGCCGGCGCTGCGCTGGATTCTCGAGGACGAGCGAGCGACCCTCATCGCGGTCGAGGACGGGCGCAGCCGTGCCGCCGGGCTCCTCCTCGGGAGCGTCGCGACAGCGCTGCTCCGAGACGCGCCCTGCTCGGTGCTCGTCGCTCGCGCGCCGGCCACGCCGGAGCGCTTCCCCTCGGCGATCGCGGTCGGCATCGATGGCTCGCCAGAGTCGCTCCGGGCCGCGGAGGTCGCGGCGCACCTCGCGGAGCACCTCGACGTCCCAGCGCGCGCGATCGTGGCGACGGGCGGGAAGGCGGTGCGCCCGGACGGGCTGAGCGCCGCTGGCCTCCCGCTCGAGCGAGACGAGCGACCCCCGGTGGACGCGCTCGTCGCGGCCGCGGAGTCGGCGGACCTCGTCGTCGTCGGGAGCCGCGGCCTCCACGGCATCCGGGCCCTCGGGAGCGTGAGCGAGCGGGTCGCCCATCGGGCGCGCTCGTCCGTGCTCGTCATCCGACCCCAGCCTGCACGCGAGGCGCCCGCAGGGCTGCGCGTCCGTGACGTCATGAGCCGACCCGCGGTGACGGTTCGCCCCGAGACCCCGATCCGCGAGGTCGCCCGCCTCATGCTCGAGCGGAACGTCGGCTCCGTCGTCGTCGTCGACGACGGGGACGCGATCGCGGGCATCGTCACGGAGACGGACCTCGAGGTCTCGGACGAGCCGGTGGACGAGACGGCGTTCCGTTGGCCCCGCTTCCTCGGCAAGCACGTGTGGTCCGAGCGGTCGCTCGAGGAGGCCTACCAGGAGGCCGGCGGTCGCCCGGTAGCCACGATCATGACCGCCCCGGTGGAGACGATCGACGCGGACGCGGAGCTCTGGGAAGCGGTGCAAGCGTTGACGGAGAGCGGGCACCGACGCCTCCCCGTCCTCGACCGCGGCCTGCTCGTCGGCGTCGTCTCCCAAGCCGACCTCGTCAAGGTCCTGCTCGCCCAGCCGGGGAGGTGACGGCACGGGGAGCGCCCCCGAGGCGGCGGCGGACGACGACCTTGTGGAGCTCG
>JAVQXS010000388.1:0-1972 GCA_033578065.1 Thermoleophilia bacterium | reverse complement strand
CGCCCGAGGAGCGCATTCAGGAGCGACGACTTGCCGACGTTCGGACGTCCGAGGATCGCCACCCGCACCGCCTCTTCTCCGACCGGTCGCTCCCCAGTCCCCGGGAGACGCGCGACGACGAGATCGAGGAGGTCGCCAGTCCCGTGGCCGTGGAGCGCGGAGATCGGGATCGGGTCGCCGAGCCCGAGCCGATGGAACTCGAGCGCCTCCTCGTCGCGCCGCGGATCGTCGACCTTGTTCGCGACGACGAGCACGGGGCGGCGCGAGCGGCGCAGAATCTCCGCGAGCTCCTCGTCTCCCGGCGTGACGCCGGCCCGCGCGTCGACGACGAGGAGCACGAGGTCTGCCTCCTCGACCGCCTGCCGGGCCTGCTCGGCGACCTTCGCTCCAAAGGGGCCGGTGTCGGTGCGGTCGACGCCGCCCGTGTCGACGAGGCGGAAGGTCGTCCCCGTCCACTCGCAGAGGAGCTCCTTGCGATCACGCGTCACCCCTGGCGTCTCGTGCACGACCGCCGCCCGCGACCCGGTGAGGCGGTTCACGAGCGTCGACTTGCCGACGTTCGGGTAGCCGACGATCGCCACCGTGCCGGCAATCTCCTCCTCCCGACGCTCCGGCGCTGTCGGCTTCCGCCCTCCCGCGGTGCTCATCGGGGGGGGATCGCGTCGCGCGGCCGACCGAGCGCGTGCACCTCGACGAGCCAGCGCCAGAGCCCCTGGATGCGGCGCTCGAGCTCGAGGGAGGCCTCCTTGTACCCCGTGCCTCCGCGCGGGAGCCCGTCGAGCGAGAGCGGCTCGCCCCACGCCACGGAGACGGGCGCGGGAGCGCGGAGCCGCCAGTGCTGGCTTCCGTGGATCGCCACCGGGACGACGGGGACGCCCTCGGTGATCGCGACCATGGCTGCGCCCGGCTGCACGCGACCCGGAACGCCGCTCCGCTGCCTGGTCCCCTCGGCGAAGAGGCCGAGCGCATGCCCCTCCCTGACGATCCGGCGCATCGTGCGCACGGCCTCCCGATCCGACTCACCCCGCCGCACCGGGAAGGCGCCGAAGGCGCGCATGAGCTGCCCGAGCCCCGGCACGCGGTGCGCCTCCACCTTCGCCATGTAGTAGAGCGTGCGCGGCGAGGCGGCGCCGAGGACGGGCGGGTCGATCCAGCTGAAGTGGTTCGCGGCGACGACGAGCCCGCCGCCTCGCGGCACGCGCTCGGCGCCGTACACGCGCAGCCGCGCGGCGACCTTCACCACCGTGCCGATCGTCGGGCGTCCGAGCGCCCAGATGACGTCGGTCCGCGTCACGCGCGCCGCTCCGCGACGAGCGCGGCGACCCGCTCCACGACCTCCTCCACCGAGAGCGCCGTCGTGTCGAGCACGACCGCGTCGGCCGCGGGGCGCGTGTTCACGGCGTCTCGGGCATCCCGCTCGCGCAGGTCGCTGACGAGCTCCTCCTGCGCGAGCCCGGGCCGGTCGGCCGCTCGGCGGCGCGCGCGCTCGGCCTCGTCCGCGACGAGGAACACCTTCACCTCCGCCTGCGGCGCGACGACGGTGCCGATGTCGCGACCCTCGATGACCGCGTCGCCCGCAGCTCCGAGGGCACGTTGGCGCTCGCGCATGAGCTGCCGCACCTCCGGGTGGCGAGCGACGACGGGCACGAGGCGGTCGATCTCGGCCTCCCTGATCGCCCTCGTGACGTCCGTGCCCGCGATCTCGACCGAGCCGTCCGCCCCGAAGGAGATCGGGCTGCGGGCCGCGAGCTCCGCGAGCGCCGCGCCGTCCTCGGGATCGACCCCACGCTCTCGCGCGAGTCACGTGAGCGCGCGGTACATCGCTCCCGTATCGAGGTAGCGGAACCCGAGACGTCTCGCAAGCGCGGCGGCGACGGTGCTCTTCCCCGAGCCGGCCGGGCCGTCGATCGCGACGATCACGTGCGCGCCTCCACGACCCTCCCACCGAGCTCGGCGAGGATGGCGTAGAAGC
>JAVQXS010000387.1:0-1972 GCA_033578065.1 Thermoleophilia bacterium | reverse complement strand
AGCTCCCGCGCCGCCTGGGTGAAGCGAACGGGAGCCGTGAGCTGATCGACGAGGAGCGCGACGAGTCGCTGGGCAGGCTCGATGCGAGCGGTCACGGTGGACATGAACGGCGCGAGCGGCTCCGAGAAGCGCACCCTCTCGAGCGCCGGCCGCAGGTGATCGGCAGCCCGGGCGACGAGGGGGCTGTGGAACGCCCCCGAGACCTTCAGGCGCACCGCCCGGCGGGCGCCCATGCTCTCCGCCTCCGCGCAGCACTCGTCGACCGCCTCGTGCTCGCCGGAGACGACGACCTGTCCGGGACAGTTGTAGTTCGCGGGCCAGACCCCCACGATGCGGCGACAGAGCTTCTCGACCTCCTCGTCCTCGAGCCCGAGGATCGCCGCCATCGCCCCTGGACGCTCGCGGGCGGCGGCGGCCATCGCGAGCCCCCGCTCCCGGACGAGGCCGATCGCGGACCCCGTCTCAAGCGCGCCGACGGCGGCGAGGGCGGCGAACTCGCCGACCGAGTGCCCGACGACGACATCCGGCTCGAGACCGCGCTCGCGCAGGGCAGCGAGGATGGCGAGGCTCGTCGCGACGAGGGCCGGCTGCTGGATCTCCGTCTCCACGAGCTCCTCGAGCGGAGCCTCGAAGCAGAGTCGCTCGAGATCGAGACCGGAGGCCTCGGATCCCACGCGGTACACCTCCCGCGCTGCGGGAAACACCTCCGCGAAGTCACGGCCCATTCCCACCTCGAGCGAGCCTTGGCCCGGGAAGCAGAACGCGACCTTGCTCACCGTTTCGCCACCTCCGCTCATCCGCTCCTCCCATCCGTCCACTCGAGCAGCGCCGAGCCCCACGTGAGCCCCGCGCCCATCCCGGTCATGAGGACGAGCGTCCCCTCCCGGAGGCGACCCTCGGCACGCGCGTCCGCGAGCGCGAGGGGGATGGAGCCCGAAGAGGTGTTTCCGTACCGGTCGACGTTCACGATCGTCCGCTCGAGTGGGATCCCGAGCTTACCGGCCGCGTAGTCGATGATCCGCTTGTTCGCCTGGTGGGGGATGTAGACGTCCACCTCGTCGACCGTCCGGCCGCACTCGGCGAGGATCCGCTCTGCGGAGGACACGAGGATCCGGGTCGCGAACTTGAAGACCTCGCGGCCGTTCATCTTCACGTGCTGGTCAGCGTCCTCGAAGCGCCTCGAGCCCGAGCCCGGCAGCCACAGGTGCTCCCCGCCGCCGCCGTCGGCGCCGAGCTCGAAGCCGAGGAAGCCCCCTCGCTCGACCGGCTCCATGACGACCGCGCCCGCTCCGTCGCCGAAGAGGACGAGCGTCGAGCGATCCCCGAAGTCGAGGATCTTCGACAGGACGTCACCGCCCACGACGAGGGCCCGCTCGGAGAGTCCGGAGGCGAGCATCCCGTACGCCTGCGCGATCGCGTACACGAACCCGGTGCAGCCGGCGAGGAGGTCGTAGGCAGCGGCCCGAGGCATCCCCAGCGCGTCGGCGAGGAGCGCTGAGGAGGTCGGGAAGAGCATGTCGGGCGTCACCGTCGCGCAGATGAGGAGATCGATCTCCTCGGCGGGAACGCCTGCGTCGGCGAGCGCCTCCCGCGCGGCCGGCAGGGCGATGTCCGTGAGCGCCTCGTCGGGAGCAGCGAAGCGCCGCTCCTTGATCCCCGTCCGCTCGGTGATCCACGCATCCGAGGTGTCGACGATCGCGGCGAGGTCGTCGTTCGTCACGACCCGCGCGGGGACGTGCGTCCCGAGCCCGGTGATCCCGATGCGCGCCCCGCTCGCCGCGCCGATCACGCCTCTAGCGCTCCACGGCGAAGGTGAGGGTGGCACGCGCCGCGAGCGTGTCGCCCACGTGCGCGGTCGCCTTCCCGCGACCGATCGGCCCCCGGAGGACCTCGATCTCGCAGCTCAGCGTGAGGACGTCACCGGGCTCCACGACGCGCTTGAAGCGGCAGTCGTCGATGCCCGCGAAGAACG
>JAVQXS010000386.1:0-1977 GCA_033578065.1 Thermoleophilia bacterium | reverse complement strand
GCGCCCTCGATGCCGTCCTCGCCGCCTACGAGCTCGGAGACGAGCCTCCCCGGGCGCGAGCGATCCTCCTCGACGTCCTCGAGTAGCGCTGCAGGGGTGCTCGTGCCCGAGCTGCCAGAGGTGGAGACGATCAGGGCTCAGCTTGCGCCGCGCCTCGAGGGACGGACGTTGCGACGCGTCGAGATCCGGGACCCGCGCCTCACACGTCCCGTCGATCCCCTCGTCGTCGCCGCGCGCCTCAAAGCCACGCGCATCGCCGCGCTCGAGCGGCGCGGGAAGCATCTCCTCATCCGCCTCGGAGGGGGCGTCGTCCTCGTCGTGCACCTGCGCATGACCGGGGGCTTCTCCTTCGAGCCGACGACGTACGAGCGCGCCGTGCTCGAGCTCGACGACGGCACGCGGCTCGCCTACCGGGACGTGCGCCGGTTTGGAACCTGGCTCCTGCTCGAGGAGCGCGAGCTCGAAGCCTACCTCGCGGCGAGGAACGGCCCCGAGCCGCTCGGCCCGACGTTCACCTCACGCTGGCTCTCGGCGCAGCTCGCCCGCCGTCGCGCGCCGCTCAAGGCCGTGCTCCTCGACCAGCGGGTCGTCGCCGGTCTCGGGAACATCTACGCGGACGAGGCGCTGTGGTGGGCCCGGCTCGACCCCCTGCGACCCGCGAGGGATCTCGACGAGGACGAGGTGCGCCGGCTCGTCCGCGCGATCCGCCGGTCGCTGCGCAGCGGGATCGCGCGCCAGGGCTCGACGCTCCGCGACTACGCGGCGCCCGACGGCTCGGCCGGAGCGATGCAGGACGAGTTCCGCGTGTACGGACGGCACGGCGAGCCGTGCGAGCGCTGCCGGACGCCGATCGCGAAGGCGCGCGTCGGCGGGCGCGGCACCTCGTACTGCCCGCGCTGTCAGCGCTCGGGGAGATCGTCCCGCGGCCGACTCGACCCCCGTCCCTCCTAGACTTGGCCACGTGGCACGGACGCTGAAGACGGAGGCTGTCGTCCTCCGCTCCTTCCGCTTCGGCGAGGCCGACCGCGTGCTCCACCTCTACACCGCCGACCACGGGCGGATCGGCGCGCTCGCGAAGGGGGTCCGCAAGACGACCTCCCGCTTCGGCGCCCGGCTCGAGCCCCTCTCGCACGTCGAGCTCCTCCTCCACCGGGGCTCGGGCGAGCTCTCCACGATCACGGGGGCGTCCCTCGTCGACGCGCACCGGCCGGCCCGAGAGGACCCCTACCGCCTCTCGGTCGCCCTCGTCGGCGCCGAAGCGATGCTGCGGCTCTTCGTGGAGGAGGAGCGGAACGAGCGCGCGTTCGAGGCGATCACGCGCTTCCTCGCCGCTGTCGATGCGATCGAGGGGGGACGGCGCGGACGCGCCGCTCTCGATCCGCTCGCGCTCGCCTTCCAGCTCAAGCTCCTCTGGCTCTCGGGCTACGTCCCGCACCTCGAGGCCTGCGTCGAGTGCGGCGAGCCGGCGGACCTCGTCGGCTACCTCCCGCGCGCCGGCGGGGTCGTCTGCGCCGCCTGCGCGCCGCCCGAGACGGTACCGCTCTCCCCCGAGGGGCTCGGGGGCATCGGGGCCCTCCTCCGGAGCCCACTCGCGGACGCCCACGGCCTCGGGCTCGGCGAGCGCGCGAGGCGAGACGCGCTCGCCCTCGTCGTCGCCGCGTACGAGTTCCACGGCGGCTTCCGCCTGCGCACCCTGACGGCGTGAGAGGCGTCCGAGCGTCGAGAGAGGCGTGTGCTTCGCGAGCACGTGCCTCAGTCGGGCTTCGGCGTGCGCCACTCGTCGGCGAGCTTGTCGAGCACGACCTGGCGCGCCCCCGCGATCGGGATCCGCTCCTGCGCGAGCGAGTCGCGGTCGCGGATGGTCACCGTGTCGTCGACGTGCGTCTGCTCGTCGATCGTGAGCGCCCACGGGGTCCCGATCGTGTCCTGGCGGCGGTAGCGACGGCCGATCTGCCCCGAGTCGTCGTACTCGGCGAC
>JAVQXS010000385.1:0-1991 GCA_033578065.1 Thermoleophilia bacterium | reverse complement strand
GATCCTCCGAGGATCCTCGGAAGCTGGATCGCGAGCAGGAGGACGAGAACGACGCCACCCACGGCGACGAAGATCTTCTGCTTGCGCTCCCGCGCCGCGCGCCGCTCTGGGGTCACGACGTGCTCCCTCCTGCGGCCTGGCTCGCCGGCTCCTCGACCTCGTCGGAGGCCTCCTCGCCCTCCACGGCGAGCGGGCCGTCGTAGACGTACGCATCGAGGGCGATCGTGGCGTCGAGCCGCGGGAAGCCTGCGGAGCGAGACTCAGCGAGCTCGACGCTCCGCGGCACGAGGAGCCGGCCCCGCGCGACGACCCGATCCCCGCGCACGGCGACGAGGCCGCGCGCGAGCCGGAGGAAGCGAGCGACCTCCAGGTACCGGCCCTCGAGCGAGACGGTGACCGGGATCATCGACGCGCCTCCGGGGCCCGCGACGACGGCACCGGGCGAGAGCGAGCGCAGCGTGACGCCGCTTCGCCGGGCGAGCGCGCCGAGCTCGAGCACGAGACCGGCCTGATCCGCGCTCGCGGGCATCGCCTTCGCGAGGGAGACGATCTCGGCGACGGGCACGGGAGCCGCAGGCGGCCTCGGCCGGCTCGCCTCGGCGCGCGCAGCGCCGAGCTGCGCTTCCAAGGAGACGACCTCGCCTGCGAGGCGCGCCACCTCGGCGCGCTTCGGACCGACGAGGAGGAACCAGGTCGCGAGCGCGTGGAGAGCAACGAAGACGAGACCGAGCGCGAGCACCACGCGCGGGGAGAGCGAGGCGAGCCGAGCCCTCATGAGATCCCTCCGCCACGCACGGATGCGCTCACGGAGAAGGTGAAGAGGGACCTGGGCCGCGAGGGCGCCGAGGCCGGCCTCGCGGCTTTCGTCGCGGTCTGGCTGGCAGGCGCCTGCTGGCCGTCGACCCGCGTGATCGCCGTGAGCTGGACGTTGCCGAGCGAGGGCACGGCGTCGAGTCGAGCGAGGACCCGCGCGACGCCCTCGTGCGAGGTGGTGACGCCCTCGATCGTCACATCCTGCTCGGGCTCGGAGCTCTCCGCTCCACCCGCGGGAGCCCCCTCGGCTGGGGCAGTGGGTGCCGTCGCCGTCAGCCCCGTGAGCCAGGCGTCCTCGGGGAGCACGAGCGCGACCTCCCGGAGGATCCGGTCGAACGCCACCCGGCCCGACGTCGCTGCCGCGAGCGCGGCGAGCCGGCTCGTGCGCTCCTGGAGGAGCTCCCCAGAGGGGACGGAAGGCGCGGGTGGCTTCGGCACACGGGCGAGCTCATCCTCGAGCGCGGCCACCTCGGAGCGGAGCGCCTCGGCCTCCCCGCGCGCGGAGACGAGGGCGAGCCCCGCGAGCGCGGTGACGAGCGCTGCGCCACCGAGGGCGACGAGGAGCGCAAGCCGCGGTGGCCCAGCGGCGGAGCGACGGGCTTCGTCCTTCGGGAGGAGGTTGACCGCACGCATGCGCTAGTCCTCGATCCCGAGCCCGATGGCGACGGCGAACGATCCGACCGGCTCGATCCGCCCGACATCGGAGGCGACGAGCATGCGACGGAGGGGATCACCAACCTTCACCTGGACGCCGATGAGCCGGCTGAGCTCTTCCGGCAGGCCGGAGAGGTGCGTGGCGCCGCCGGTGATCTGGACCTCCGCGATCGCGAGCGCGCCAGGCTGCGACTGGTAGAACTGGAGCGACGCGACGAGCTCGCGCGCGAAGGTGGCGAGGGCGCTCCGTGCCGCCTCGCGCGCGCGAGCCACCTGCTCGGGCGTCAGCCCGTCGATTGGTCGCTCCTCGACGAGCGAGAGCTGGCGCTTCACCCCCTCCACCTCGCTCGGTGCCTTGTCGAGCGCGCGCGCGATGGCGACGGTGAGCGACCAGCCGCCCCAGTCGAGCACCCGCGTGAAGTCGCAGGTCCGCCCGCTCGAGACCGCGATCGTCGTGCGGTCGTGCCCGATGACGACGCCGATGAGCGCCCCCCCTCCGGGGAAGGCGTCCGTCGGCGGGGACA
>JAVQXS010000384.1:0-1999 GCA_033578065.1 Thermoleophilia bacterium | reverse complement strand
TCCCTCCGGGAGGTACCACTGGGCGCTGATCGCGCTCCCCGACCACATCTGGTGCACCCAGGCCTTCCCCTCGGGGACGTTCGTGTAGTCGTCGGTCGAGAGCTTGATGTTCACCGCGTCGATGAGGGACTTCAGCTCGCTCTTCGCAAGCTCGATATGCTCCGGGTCCTCGGTGTTGACGTCCAGGATCCCGTTCTTCAGGAGCATGTGCGCGGGGGCATCCCGGCTGTCGTCGAGGAGGTAGACCTTCCCTCGGTTCGACTCGTCCCAGTAGATCTCGTACGGGTTCGAGAGCCGGTCTGGCGGCGTCGCGACCTTGTCCACCCGGTACCCGATCCCCGTCGTCCAGGTCGTGTAGGGGACGGTGTAGCGCGAGCCCTTGTCGTACCACGGGTCCTGCACCGAGGGCCAGACGTTGCGCAGGTTCGGGAGGTAGTCGTGGTTCAGGGGCTGGAGCGCCTTGCCGGCGATGAGCCGTCCCACGCGGTCGGTCGTCGGGAAGAAGACGTCGAACTCGACCGCGCCGGAGGAGATCTTCGCGACGGCTTCGTCCGTCGTCGAGAAGTACGTCTCCTCGACCTCGACGCCGTACTCGCGGGCAAAGTCGCGCTTCACCCGCGGCCAGAGGTACCCGCTCCAGTTGTAGATCCGCAGCGTCCCGCGCTCGGGCTCGAGCCCGGAGTCGATCGCCGGGTTGTCGTCGAAGAGCGGCTGCGTCACCGGGTTCGAGGGGGACGCGAGCTCGAGCTCGGTCGTCTCTGCGCTTCCGCCCCCGCAGGCGGCGAGGAGAGCGCTCAGGCTCGAGAGCCCGACGACGCCCGCGGCCGAGCGCCCGAGGAACTCGCGCCGTCCGAATCTCGTCTCCTTCGGGTGCCTGTCCACGACCTCCTGCCGTCCGTGCGCGTCGAGTGAACCAGAGACGGGGGAGCTGGTCAATCCGCGACGACGACGAGCGCATCGACGGCGACGGTCTCGTCGGACGACACGATGAGGGGGTTCACGTCGATGGAGACGATCTCCGGGTGCGCCGACGCGAGCCGGGAGAGCGCGACGAGCGTGTCCGAGACGACGCCGTGCGGATCCTCGACGCCCGCTTCCGCGACGAGCTCGGCAGCGACGGCCCGCTCGACGGGCGCGGCGCAGAGCGCGACGCGGTCGAGCTCCTCGACGTCGCGGCCGCCTGCGCCGACGGCGAGGATAGGGCCGTAGGAGGGGTCGCGCGTCATCCCGCACAGCACCTCGACGCCCGGCGACACCTGTCGAGCGACGAGCACGGGGGGACCGAGACGGCTCGTCGCATCCGCGACCGCCTCGGGGGTCTCGAGGCCGAGCACGACGCCTCCCTCGCGCGCCTTGTGCGCTGGCCCGTCCCGCTTGACGACGACGGGGAAGCCGAGCTCCTTCGCCGCCTCGACCGCATCGTCGACCGCCGCCGCGCGCCGCCGCTCGGCGAAGGGGACGCCGTAGCGCTCGAGGACGAGCGCGGACTCGTGCTCGGGCAGCGCCCCCGGACGGAGGAGCTCGGCGACCGGAGGCAGGGCGCAGGCGACCGTGACCCGGTGCCACCGTGGGCGCAGGCTCACGGCCGCGAGGGCGCGCAGGGAGTCGCGCGCTCCACGGAGGAGCGGGACGTCGAGCTCGCGGGCGAGCTCCTGGAAGCGGCGTGGGGGATCGGCGCTGTGCACGGTCGTCATCGCGACGACGAGGTCCTCATGCTGCGAGGCGAGCCGTCCGAGCGTCCGCAGCGTGAGCTCGCACCACTCCTCGTTCGTCGGATCGCGGAACTGGGAGAGGTCGGCCTGGGCGAGGAGGATGTCGAACGCGCCGGAGGCGGCCATCAGCTCGAGCGAGCGTGGGTAGACGACGCGCTCATCGGCGATCGCCCAGGCGTCGAGCGGGTTGCCCGGGGCGAGGAAGTTCGGGAACGCGCGCGAGAGCTCCCCCGCGAGCGCGTCGGGGAGGGGAGCGAAGGGGATCCCCGCAGCCTCGGCGTGATCGG
>JAVQXS010000383.1:0-2003 GCA_033578065.1 Thermoleophilia bacterium | reverse complement strand
CCGCCGCGTCGCGCAGCTCCTGGTACGCCTCGTCGGAGAGCGTCATCTGCGGAGCGACGGTCACGGAGTCGCCGGTGTGGACGCCCATCGGGTCGAGGTTCTCGATCGAGCAGACGATGACGACGTTGTCCGCGCGGTCGCGGATGACCTCGAGCTCGAACTCGTCCCACCCGAGCAGCGACTCGTCGACGAGCACCTGTCCGATCGGCGACTCGGCGAGGCCGCGCTCGACCTGCCGGCGGAGCTCCTCCTGCGTCCAGACGAAGCCACCTCCGTGCCCGCCGAGGGTGAAGGCCGGTCGCACGACCGCGGGCACCTCGATCCCCTCGAGCTCCTCGAGGGACGTGACGATGCGCGAGGTCGGCACCTCCAGCCCGCAGCTGCGCACCGCCTTGCGGAACTCGTCGCGATCCTCCGCGCGCCGGATGACCTCGACGCTCGCGCCGATGAGCTCGACCCCGAGCTCGTCGAGGATCCCGGCCTCGGCGAGGGCGACGGCGAGGTTCAACGCCGTCTGTCCCCCGAGGGTCGGCAGGAGGGCGTCGGGGCGCTCCCGCTCGAGCACGGAGGCGACTCCCTCGAGGTCGAGGGGCTCGAGGTACGTCCGGTCGGCGAACCCCGGGTCGGTCATGATCGTCGCCGGGTTCGAGTTCACGACGATCGTCCGGAAGCCGTCCTCGCGCAGCACCTTGAGCGCCTGGCAGCCGGCGTAGTCGAACTCGCACGCCTGGCCGATGACGATCGGCCCGGAGCCGATGACGCAGACCGACTCGATGTCCTGGCGCCGAGGCATCTAGGCGCGGAGCTCCTCCACCCAGCGCTCGAGGATCGGCCAGCCGTCGTGCGGCCCCGGGCCCGCCTCCGGGTGGAACTGGACGGAGCGGGCGCGCAGCTCGGGGAAGTCGAACCCCTCGACGGTGCCGTCGTAGAGGGAGACGTGTGTCGCCTCCGCCTCATCCGAGGGGGCGACCGCGAAGCCGTGGTTCTGGCTCGTCACGAGGACGCGACCGCAGCGACGGTCGAGGACGGGGTGGTTCGCCCCCCGGTGCCCGAAGCGGAGCTTGTACGTCCGATGCCCCGTCGCGAGCCCGAGGAGCTGGTGGCCGAGGCAGATCCCGAAGATGGGGACCCTCCCGAGCAGCGCGCGCACCGTCTCCACCTCGGACGCGAGCGGCTCTGGGTCGCCCGGGCCGTTCGAGAGCACGACGCCGTCGAAGGCGACGAGCTCCTCCGGGTCCGCGTCGTGGGGGACGACCGTGACGGAGGCTCCGGCAGCCGCCAGCCGGCGGAGGATGGAGCGCTTCGTCCCGTAGTCGACGACAGCGACGCGCGGCGACCCCTCCGCCCGGAAGACGTAGGGTGCGGGGGTCGAGACCTGGGCGACGAGGGCTCGTCCCTCCATCGCTGGCATCGCTCGTACCCGCGCGAGCGTCTCCTCGACCGGGAGCTCCGCCTCGCTCGAGACGGCCGCCGCCCGCATCGCCCCTCCCTCGCGCAGGCGAAGCACGAGCGACCGAGTGTCGATCTCCTCGAGAGCCACGAGGCCGTTCTCGCGCAGCCACCGCGCCCACGCCTGGCCGCCCAGCTCACGCATGAGGACCGCGGTCGCATGCGGCCGCGCGGACTCGACGCGATCGTCGGAGACCCCGTAGTTCCCGACCATGGGGGCGGTGAAGCAGACGATCTGCTCGGCGTAGCTCGGATCGGTCACCGTCTCCTGGTAGCCCGTCATCGCCGTCGTGAACACGGCTTCGCCGAACGCGACCCCGTCGGCACCGACCGAGCGTCCGCGGAGAACGGTGCCGTCCTCGAGCACGAGCTGGCCCATCACCCGGCGAACACCTCCCTCCCGTCGGCGATCGTGCGCACGACCCGTCCGCGCAGCCGCGCTCCGAGGAGCCACGAGTTGGCCGACCGCGAGCGGAAGGCGTCCTCAGAGACGACCCAGTCGGCATCGAGGTCGATCGCGACGAGGTTCGCCCGGACGCCGACCTCGATCCGGG
>JAVQXS010000382.1:0-2011 GCA_033578065.1 Thermoleophilia bacterium | reverse complement strand
TGCACGCCCGCTCCGACGACGATGATGCGCTCGGCGCTCACGTCCGTGCTACCCTCCGAGCGACGCCCGGTCCCACTCGCTCTGAACGAGCGACGGCTTCGCGCAGCGATCCCGACGAGGCCGACCTCCCGAGCTGTCGGTGAGCGGGTCGGCTGCGAGCCGTCGACCTCATCGTTGACCTCGCCATCCAATCCTGGTAGGTTCCTTCGCCAGGTGGCAACGCCATTGCCTGCTGAGTAATTCTATGGATAACGGAAGAGTGACGGGGCGAGGGACGGACCACGCATCGCGACCGGTCCTCCTCGGGATCGTCGGTGACTCCGGCTCCGGGAAGACGACGATCAGCCGCGGCCTCGTGCGGGTGCTCGGAGACGGCTACGTCACGCGCCTCTCGACGGACGACTACCACCGCTACGACCGCCGGCAGCGCGCGGAGCGGGGGCTGACGCCGCTCCATCCGGACTGCAACTACCTCGACATCCTCACGCAGCACCTCCGGCACGTCCGCGCGAACGAGCCAATCCTGAAGCCGGTCTACCGTCACGCCGACGGCACCTTCGGGCCTCCCGAGTACTTCGTGCCCGGGCCCTTCGTCGTCGCCGAGGGGCTCCTCGGCTACCACACCCCCGAGCTCCGGCAGATGTTCGACGTCCGCGTCTTCCTCGACCCGCCCGAGGAGCTCCGGCGGATGTGGAAGCTCAAGCGCGACGTCCACCACCGCGGCTACACGACGGACGAGGTGCTCCAGGAGCTCGATCGCCGCGAGCACGACGCTGAGGCGTACATCCGTCCCCAGCGACGCTACGCGGACATCGTCGTCGCCTTCCAGCCTGGGCGCTCGGAGGATCAAGCGCACCTCGACGCGCACCTCCTCCTCCGCGACAGCCTCGTCCACCCCGACCTCTCGGGGGTCGCGCTCGACGACGACGAGGAGTTCCGGCTCGTCGAGCGCGACGGAGCCCAGGAGCTCTTCGTCTCGGGGGAGATCAGCGCGGAGCGGGCGGCCGAGATCGAGGACGCGATCTGGGAGCGCATGCACTTCGCGAGGCACCTGCGACATCAGCGCCTCGGCGAGTTCACGCGCGGCACCGACCTCGCCCGCTCGCACTCGCTCGCGGTCGTGCAGCTCCTCATCCTCTACCACCTCGCGACGGCTCGGGCAGTGGTCGCCCTTGGAGGGCAGACGGTGCGTCCTTCGGATGCGGCCGTCCTCGGGTAGCGAGGCGCCTCGCTCGCGCTCGCTGCCTCGGGCGACGGCGACGGCGCTCACGAGCGGTACGCCGTGAAGCCACGGAACCCCGGGTAGAGGGGGCGGCGCTTGCAGAGGGCGAGGACGCGCGCGCGCAGAGCCTCGAGCGCGGCGTTAGGGGAGAGCGCCTCGACGATGATCCTCCCCACTTCCTCGGTGTCGCTCTCGTCGAAGCCGCGCATGGTGATCGCGGGCGTGCCGAGCCGAACGCCCGAAGCCACGGTAGGCGGGCGCTCGTCGTAGGGGACCGTGTTGCGGTTCGCGGTGATCCCGATCTCGTGCAGCCGGTCCTCGGCTGCCTTTCCTGTCCACTCCGAGCGTCGGAGGTCGATCTGGACGAGGTGGGTGTCCGTGCCACCAGTGAGGAGATCGATTCCGCCGGCCACGAGCGCCGCCGCGAGGGCGTCGGCGTTCGCGCGTACCTGGGTCTGGTACCGACGGAAGGGCTCGGAGGCGGCGATCTCGAAGCACACCGCCTTCGCGGCGATGACGTGCTCGAGCGGACCGCCCTGGAGACCCGGGAACACGGCCCGATCGATCTTCTCGGCGTGCTCGGCCTTGCAGAGGATGAAGCCGCCGCGCGGGCCGGCGAGGGTCTTGTGCGTCGTCGAGGTCACGAAGTCGCAGTGCGGAACCGGGCTCGGATGGAGGCCCGCCGCGACGAGGCCCGCGACGTGCGCCATGTCGCAGAGGAGGAGCGCCCCCACCTCGTCCGCGATCTCCCGGAACCGCTCGGCGTCGATCGCGCGCGGGTAGGCGGAG
>JAVQXS010000381.1:0-2013 GCA_033578065.1 Thermoleophilia bacterium | reverse complement strand
GGGAGAGGCGCCCGAGGAGCGCGAGGGTCTGACCCGAGGGAGGCCTCCCGGCAACCCGCTCGCTTCGCGTGGCCGGGCTACGTGCGCTCGGGCTCGGCGTTCGGGCGCGGCGGCAGCGGGCACGACTCGAACCGCCTCCCCGTCAGGAGGTAGCCGAGCTTGTACGCCTCGCACCCGGCGCAGAAGCCCGTCGCGGCGGCGAGGAGCGCGAGCGCGGCGACGAGCCCTCCGAACGCCGCGCCGAGCGTCGTCGCGTCGAGCGCGTAGGCGACCGTGGCAGCGCTGAGGACGACGGCGCCGACGATGTTCGCGAAGCGCGGCGGGCGAGCGTCCTCGAGCGGGCCCTCACCGACGATCGGCTGCACGAGCTCGAAGTAGGCAAGACACGGCAGGCAGAAGCGGCGCCCGAGGACGAGCGCGACGACGAGCTGCGCCGCGAGGAGCGCGAGGAGCCACCACCATCCCGTGACGACCGCGACGAGGGAGAGCGCGCCGACGACGGCCTGGTTGAAGCGTGGGGCACGCGAGTCGATGACCGCGAGGTCGCGGTAGGGGTCGGCAAGCCGACCCGGTCGCTTCACTTCGGAAAGACGCTTCATTTCGGAAAGTGATACCACGTCTCGCCTCCGCGCGTCGAGGGCTCCCACAGGGGCGTCGTCGCCCGACCCCTCTGGGCTCGTGTCGCCACCACCCGGGGACGCCCGCTCAGGCCACCCGAGCCCGAGGGAGCACGTCCTCGACCTCCGCCGCACGAAGCGGCGGGAAGAAGAGGTGCCCCTGCCCGTACCGACACCCGAGCGCCCGCAGCCGGTCGCGCTGGCGCTCGTGCTCGATCCCCTCCGCGACCGTGGCGAGATCCATGGTCGCTCCGAGGCGGACGATCGCCGCCGCCAGGCGATCCCCCTCGGGACCCGTTCCGATCGCGTCGACGAACTGCTTCGCGATCTTCAGCGTGTCGACCGGGAAGCGCTGGAGGTAGTTGAGCGAGGCGTAGCCGGTGCCGAAGTCGTCGATCGCGATCCGCACCCCGAGGCGTCGCACCTCCTCGAGCCGGGCAGCGACGGCGTGGCTGTCGAGGAGCGTGCTCTCGGTGATCTCGAGCGTGAGGGCTCCCGCGTCGAGGCCCGCATCCTCCAGAGCGCTCCCGAGCTCGCGGATGAGGTGGCGGCTGGCAAGCTCACGGGCGGAGACGTTCACGCTCACCCCGATCGCAGGGGAGCTCCGGCGGCGCCAGGCGGCGACGTCCTCGCACGCCCGGCGGAGCACGCGGCGTCCGAGCGGCACGATGAGCCCGGTCTCGTCGGCAACGTCGAGGAAGTCACCCGGGAGGACGAGCCCGCGACGTGGGTGCCGCCAGCGGACGAGTGCCTCGACGCCGACGATCTCGCCGCCGCGCAGCTCGACGATCGGCTGGTAGTGAACCTCGAGCTCGTCCGTCTCGACCGCCCTGCGCAGCTCTGCCTTGAGCTCGAGCCGGCGGAGGGCGCGCTCGTGCATCGACGGCGCGTAGACGGCGTAGCGACCCTTCCCCTCCGCCTTGGCGCGGTACATGGCGAGGTCGGCGCTCCGCATGACCTCGCTGGCCGACTCGCCGCCCGACGCGAAGGCGATGCCGACGCTCCCCTGGACGGTCAGCTCCGCCCCCGAGACGGCGACGGGCTCCGCGACCGCCGAGAGGATCCGCCTCGCGATCGCGATCGCCGGGTCCGGCTCCGGGACGCCCTCGATGAGCACCGCGAACTCGTCGCCGCCAAGTCTCGCGCACGTGTCCTCCGGTCGAACGGCCGCTCGGATGCGGTTCGCGACCGCGACGAGGAGCTCGTCGCCTGCGGCGTGGCCGAGGCTGTCGTTCGCCGTCTTGAAGTCGTCGAGATCGAGGAAGAGAACGGCGACGAGCGACGGTCGGCGCAGTCCGCGCCTCACGGCCTGCTCGAGGCGCTCGGCGAAGAGCGCTCGGTTGGCGAGGCCGGTGAGCGGATCGTGGAAGGCTTGGTGGGCGAGCTGCCGCTCGAG
>JAVQXS010000380.1:0-2015 GCA_033578065.1 Thermoleophilia bacterium | reverse complement strand
AGGACGAGGATCGCGGAGCCGAAGCCGCCGACGACGAGGTACTTGAGACCCGCCTCGAGCGCCTGAGCTCGCTCCGTGTCGTAGGCGACGAGGACGTATAGGCAGAGCGAGAACCACTCGAGCCCGAGGAACAGCGTCATGAGGTTCGACGCGTTGAGGAAGAACGCCATGCCTGCGCCCGCGGCAGCGAGGAGCGCGTACAGCTCGCCCTGGTTGCGACGACGCGGCTCGGCCCAGGCGAGGAGCACGACCCCCGCCCCTGCCATGCCGAGCACGACCTGGCCGAAGGCGGCGAGACGGTCCCCCACCATCGATCCGGCGACAGCGGTCTCGGGCACCGTCGCCTCGACGAACACGGCGGCGCCGAGGACGGAGGCGAGGACGAAGCCGACGAAGGCGACGCCGGCTGCGACGGCCTTCCGCATCCACTCGGGAACGAGGACGGAGGCGAGGAGCGCGATGCCTGAGGCGCCAAGCAGCGCGAGGCTCGGCCCGAGCGCGAGCCAGTCGACCTTCGGGGCGTCGATCACCGGAACCCCCTCGCGACGAACGCCGCCGCCGCGTCGCGCGGGAACGAGCTCTGGCTCACGAGCGCGGGCCAGGCGGAGAGGACGAGGAGGCAGAGGAGCATCGGCAGGACGAGGCCGAGCTCGGCCGGCCGGAGGTCGAGGGCCTCCGGCCGGACGGCCGGCCCCGGCCGCACGTGGAGCACGGCGGAGATGAGCCGGAGCGTGTACATGGCGGCGAGCACGATCGAGAGCGCGACGATCGCTGCGTAGCCCCACCCGGCCCCGTAGACGCCGGTCATGATGAGGAACTCGCCCGCGAACGTCGTCGAGCCGGGGACGGCGAGCGCGATCATCCCCGCGACGAGGAGCACCGTCGCGAGTACGGGACGTCCTCGAGCCATGCCGCCGAGCGCCTCGAGCTCGCCGGTGCCGCAGCGACGCTCGACCATGCCGACGAGGAGGAACATGCTCGCCGAGACGAGGGCGTGGTTCACGGACTGGAGGACGGCCCCGTCGAGGCCGACGTCGTTCACCGCGAAGACGCCGAGCGTGATGAGCCCCATCTGGGCCATGGAGGAGTACGCGACGATGCTTCGGAGGTCAGGGGCGCGGAACGCGAGTACGGAGCCGTAGAGGAGCCCAGCCGCCGCGAGCGCGAGGACGAGCGGCGAGAGGTCGTCCACGGGCTCGGGGAAGGTGGGAAGCCCGATGCGGAGGAAGCCGTAGATCGCCGTCTTCGAGACGATCGCGGAGAGCACGGCGGCGACCTCGACCGGAGCCTCGCGGTACGCGAGCGGGAGCCACCCATGGAGGGGGAAGAGCGGCGCCTTCACCGCGAACGCGACCGCGAAGCCGAGGAAGACCCAGAGGTTGCCGCTCGTCTCCGACTCGAGCAGGTTGAACGTCCCCTCGCTCACGCCGAACGCGACGATGGAGGCGAGCATGAGGAGCGAGCCCACCATCGTGTAGACGACGAAGGTCATCGTCGCCGCGAGCCGGCGCGTCCCGCCCCAGGCGCCGATGATGAGGTAGAGCGGGATGAGCATCGCCTCGAACGCGACGTAGAAGAGGACGAGGTCCTGGGCGGCGAAGGTCGCGACGACCGCGCCGGTGAGGAAGAGCATGAGCCCGTAGTAGGCGCGCGGTCGCTCGCGTCCGACCCAGGCGGCGTAGCCGATCGCTGCCGCGCACGTGATCGTCGTCGCTCCGACGAGCCAGACGCTGAACCCGTAGAGGCCGACGCTGTACGTGATGCCGAGGCTCTCGATCCACTCGCGCGAGGTCCCGAGCTGGAGGCTGCCGTCGTCCCAGTCGAAGCGGGTCGCGGCGACGATCCAGAGGCCGACCTCGAGCAGCGCCGCGAGGAGCGCGAGCCCCGCAGTCGCCTGGCGGGGGAGCGGGAGCACCGCGACGAGGAGCGCAGCTGCGAGCGGGAAGGCGATGAGCGCGGTCGACAGCACCTCAGCGCACCGCGACGAAGACGAGGACGAGGAGGCAGACGCCGAA
>JAVQXS010000379.1:0-2015 GCA_033578065.1 Thermoleophilia bacterium | reverse complement strand
CGCCCACAGCGCCTCGCGCCAGTCGCGCCAGCGGTAGCCGAAGTCGACGAGGAGGACGACGTCCTCCCCGACGAGGCGCCGCGCCTCGCGGATGGCGTCGACGAGCTCGCGGTCGCGCGCGAGGTCTCCCCAGAGCACCTCCACCTTCAGGGCGCGGAAGCCGAGCTCGAGCGCCCGCTCGAGGAGGGTCTCGGTCGCCTCGGCCATCTCGGCGAGCGTCCGCTCGCCCACCGCCCCCTGGTAGATGGTCGCGTACGGCAGGCAGACCTCTCGGACCGCGCCTCCGAGGAGGTCGACGACGGGACGCCCGAGCTGCTTGCCGACGAGGTCGTGCAGCGCGACGTCGACGGCGGAGAGCGCGTGGATCCCGAGCCCGCGGCGTCCGTGGTAGATCGTCGCCTCGTAGAGGTCGCGGTGGAGGGCGCGGAGCGGGAAGGGATCGCGGCCGGCGAGGACGCGCGCGAGCCCGCGGCTCCAGTCGTGGACGTCGTCCATCTCCACGAGCTCGCGCACGGCGCGCGCGACGGCGTCCGCCTCGCCGATTCCCTGCCTCCCCGCCTCGTCGGTGAGACGAACGACGACGGTCTCGGCGGAGGAGTCGAGATCGCCGCGATCGACCTCCGGCGCGCGCAGGACGAGCGCCTCGACGCTCGCGATCGCCGTGTCCTCGCTCACGGGTCGTCCGCGGAGATCGCGAGCACGGGACGCCCCCCCTCGGCGCGGCGGGAGCGCGCGAACGCCTCGTTGATCGCCTCGAGGGGGAGGGGCTCCGAGGGGAGCGCATCGAGCGCGAGACGCCGCTCGAGGTAGAGGCGCGCGATGCGCGGCATGAGGAGGGCCGGGGAGATGGAGCCGAAGGCCGAGCCGACGATGCGCTTCTCGAAGGTGACGAGGTCGAGCATGTCGATGCCCGTCTCGACGGACTCGGGGGTGAGACCGACGACGGCGGTCGTGGCGCCGGGGCGGGTGAGATCGACGCCGAGCCGGATGGCCTCGGGTCGCCCGACCGTGACGATCGCCCAGTCGAAGCCGTCTCGGCGCGCCGACCGGCGCAGGCCGTCGAGGCGCTCCTCGTCTCGCACGTCGATCGCCTCCGTCGCTCCTGCGCGCCGAGCGGCCTCGAGGCGTTCCGGCGAGACGTCGAAGGCCGCGATCTCCGCAGCGCCGCGCAGGCGCGCGCCCTGGATGGCGGCCGCCCCCACGCCGCCGACGCCGACGACGGCGCCGCGGCTTCCGGCCCGGATGTCGAGCGTCTCCGTGGCAGCACCGACGCCGGTGATGACCGCGCAGCCGATGAGCGCGGCGATCGGCGGCGGGACGGAGGGAGGCACGGCGATGACGCTCCGCTCGGCGACGACGGCGTGCGTCGCGAAGCAGCCGAGGAGGGAGTACGTCGCGATGGGACCGTCCGCGCCCGTGATGGGCGAGGGCCCGGTCGTCAGGCGCCCCTCTCCCATGGCGTCGAGCGCGTCCTGACAGAGGATCGGCCTCCCCTGGAGGCAGGAGCTGCAGCGCGCGCAGCCGGGCGCGAGGTTGAGGACGACGCGCTGCCCCACCGCGACGCCCGAGACCCCCTCGCCGACGGACTCGACGACGCCGCAGCCCTCGTGACCGAGGACGACCGGGAGCGGGTGCGCCCACTCGCCGTCCGCCTGCCCGACGTCCGAGTGGCAGACGCCGGCGGCGAGGAGGCGCACCCGCACCTCGCCGGGCCCGGGGTCTCGGAGCTCCACCCGCTCCATCACGAGCGGCTCCCCGAACGCGCGCAGGACGGCGGCCCTTGCCTCGATCGGCATGGCGCGATTCTGACGGCTCTCCGCTCGGCGCTGTGCTAAGAGCCGTCCGTGCGCCGCCTCCCTCCCTCCCGTCCGTCCGGGTGGCTCGTCGTGCTCGCCTGCGCCGTCGCCGTCCTCGACTCGATCTTCATCGCCGCGCTCGCGCCGCTCCTTCCCTACTACACGGATCGGCTTGGGATCAGCTCGGCGGGAGCGGGGGTGCTCTCTGCCTCCTACGGC
>JAVQXS010000378.1:0-2020 GCA_033578065.1 Thermoleophilia bacterium | reverse complement strand
CCGGAGAGACGCTCCGGGCTGCCTCCGTCTCTCGGTCGTTCGAGGGGGTACAGGCCCTCCGCTCGGTGACGCTCGAGCTGCGGCGGCACGAGGTGGTGGGTCTCATCGGCCCGAACGGCGCGGGCAAGTCGACCCTCGTCAACATCCTCACGGGGTTCGACCGGCCGGACTCGGGCTCGGTCGAGCTCGCCGGACGGGACATCACGCGCTGGAGCCCCCACCGGCGAGGGCGACAGGGGCTGAGCCGAACGTTCCAGCACAGCCGCTCCTTCCGCGCGCTCTCGGTGCGCGAGAACGTCGAGGTGGCGGCGCTCGGAACGGGCGTCTCGCCGCGCGTCGCCCGCAAGCGGGCGGATGCGCTCCTCGCCCGCATGCGGCTGGAGCGCTACGCGGACGTCCCTGCGGGAGCGCTCGCGCACGGCGACGAGCGGCGGCTCGGGGTCGCTCGCGCGCTCGCCACGGAGCCGCGCTTCGTCCTCCTCGACGAGCCCGCTGCCGGGCTTCCTGAGGCCGAGGTCCCGGACTTCGCCGACGTCGTCCGCTCGGTGCGCGACGAGCATGAGGCGGGCGTCCTCCTCATCGACCACAACATGGCGCTCGTCATGGACGTCTGCGACCGCATCCACGTCCTCGACCACGGCGCGACGCTCGCCGAGGGAACCCCAGACGAGATCCGCGCGAACCTCGACGTCGCCGCTGCGTACCTCGGCGAGACGGCGGTCCACGAGAGCGAGGAGCGGTGAGCCCGCCCGCGCTCGAGCTCCGCGGGGTCGAGGTCGCCTACGGCGGCGTGAGCGCCGTCCGCGGGCTCTCGCTCGCCGTCGAGGCCGGGGAGATCGTCGGGCTCATCGGTCCCAACGGGGCGGGGAAGACGACGACGCTCCACGCGATCATGGGGGTCGTGCCGCTCCAGGCGGGCGAGATCGCGCTCGCAGGGAGGCCGCTCGCCGGTCGCGCTCCGGAGGAGGTCGCTCGCGCGGGCGTCGCGCTCGTGCCGGAAGGGCGCCGGCTGTTCGCCGAGCTCACCGTCGAGGAGAACCTCCGTCTCGGGCTCGCCGCGCGTCGGAACGGAGCGACCGACGGCGACCCGCTCGCGGAGGTGCTGGAGCTCTTCCCGATCCTCGGGGAGTACCGCTCGCGCCGGGCCGGCGTCCTCTCGGGCGGGCAGCAGCAGCAGCTCGCGATCGCGCGCGCCCTCGTCGCGCGCCCGTCCGTCCTCCTCCTCGACGAGCCCTCGCTCGGCCTCGCGCCCACGGTCGTCGACCTCGTGTTCGAGACGCTCGCCGCCATCCGCGAGCGCGGGCTCGCGATCCTCCTCGTCGAGCAGCGAGCCCAGCGCACCGTCGCCGTCGCCGACCGCACCCACGTGCTCGCGAACGGCGAGCTGCGGCTGACGCTGACCGCGAGCGACGCCTTCGACACCGAGCGCCTCGTGGCAGCGTACCTCTCGTGAGCGTCGTCCTCGCCAGCGGCCTCTCGGAGCTCGTCGAGCGCGCGACGGAGCTCCAGGTGCAGGTCGACGCGATCAGCCTCGGAGCGATCTTCGCCCTCATGGCCGTCGGGATCGGTCTCGTCTTCGGCGTCCTCCGGCTCGTGAACTTCGCGTACGGACAGCTCGTCATGGCCGGGGGGTTCGCGCTCGCCTTCGCCTCCGAGCAGGGCTGGTCGGTCTGGGTCGGGATCGCGCTCTGCGTCGCCGTCGTCCTCGCCCTCTCCCTCGCGATGGAGCGCGCGGTGTTCCGTCCCCTGCGCGGGCAGTCACCGGCGGTCATGCTCATCGCGACCTTCGCGGTCGCCTTCCTCCTCCAGAGCATCGCCCTCCTCTGGTTCGGCCCGCTCGGGAAGACCGCCGCCTCCCTCGCGACGCTCAACCAGACGGTGAGCGTCGGTGGGGTCGAGATCCGGAAGATCGCGATCGTCGCCATCGTCACCGCAGCCGTCTGCCTTGGGCTGCTGCTCGGGCTCCTCGAGCGCACCTCGGTCGGCCTCCACATGCGCGCCGCGGCGATGGACTTCCACA
>JAVQXS010000377.1:0-2025 GCA_033578065.1 Thermoleophilia bacterium | reverse complement strand
GGGACGATCGCGCAGCTCTACGAGGAGGGCGTCGAGGTCGAGCTCGGGAAGGTCATCGCCTACGTCGCCGAGACTCCCGAGGAGCTCGCGCGCATCGAGGAGGGGGCCGTCGTGGAGGCGCCGGCACCGCCTCGGCCGCCGAGCGGCGAGCGCAGGGCGACGCGCAAGGCGCTCGAGCTCGCCGAGCGGCACGGGCTCGACCTCGCCGCCATCGAGAAGCGCGGCTTCATCACCGAGCGCGACGTCGAGGAGCTCCTGCGGCGGCGGGCAGCAGAGGCGGCTCCGGCCGAGCGGCCGCTCCTCGCCGGGATCTCCCTCGAGGGGGTGTCGCTCCCCGCCTCCTTCGACCTCGACGAGGAGACGGGCCGGCTCGATCCGGCGTTCGTCGAGTCCGTCCGGGACGATCCGGAGAGCTTCGCGTCGCTCCCCTCCGAGGAGAAGGCTCGCGTCCTCCGCGAGCACGGAGCCTCCGTCGGCGAGGGGGTGGAGCTGGGCGAGGGGTCGGTCATCGTCGCTCCGCAGGTCGTGCTCGAGGACGGCGTGCGGATCGGCCCGCGCGCGCACGTGCGCTGCGAGGAGGTGGTCGCCATCGGCGAGCTCACGCAGCTCGGGCCCGACCTCGAGCTCCGCTGCCGGCGCGCGTTCCTCGGGCGCGGCATCTGGGGCGGCCGCTCGATCCGCTTCGGCGGGGGAGGGCACCGGGATCCATGGGCGGTGCTCGCGGTCGGCGATCTCACCTTCCTCGGCGACGAGGCGTTCGTGAACGTCTGCCGCCCGGTGCTCCTCGGCCGTGAGGTCTTCCTCACCATGCGCTCGATGGTCGTCACCCACAACATCGGCCACTCCGTGCTCGAGGGCTTCGAGAACCGGTTCGCCCCCGTCGTCGTCGAGGACCGGGCGCAGATCGGGCTCGGGGCGGTCGTGTACGCGGGGTGTCGGATCGGGGCGGAGGCGATCGTCGCCTCGGGCTCGTACGTGACGGGCGACGTCCCGGCGGGCGCGTTCGCGATCGGCGTGCCGGCGAAGGCGACAGGGAAGGCGCGGCACGAGCTCTCGCGTGGCCGGCAGATCGAGCTCGGCAGGAGGATGATCGACGACCTCCACGAGCTCCTCGCGCTCCGCGGCCACGCCGTGAGCGCGATCGCCGACGGGGACCTCCGCTCCTTCGAGGTGGAGGGCACGCGCGTGGGGTTCGTGCCCGTCTACCGGGGCGGGCTCGAGGGGCCGGCGGTCGTGCTCACGCTCGAGGCCAAGGCGGAGGCGCCCGAGGGCGTGGCCGTCCTCGACCTCCTCGCGCGACGGCTCCACGGCGGGGGCGGGGTCGTGCTCGACTCGGTGCGGGAGTTCTGCCGCAAGCGCGGGATCCGGCTCGAGCCCGGGCCCTGGACGTACCGCGGCGGGCTCATCTGAGGGGGTCCGCGGCCTCCCGTCGCGGGGAGCGCTCAGGGGAAGCGCGGGTCGTCCGGGTCGAGGTCGAGCCGGTCTCCATCCCGGCACTCGGGCGGCACGCGGTACTCCGCGCTCCCGAGGTCGCGGAGCGCGTTCTCGACGAGCTGCTGGCGCATCATCCGGCGCGCGGACTCCTCCGAGAGACCGAGGCGCCGCCCGAGCTCGACCCCCGACTGGAGGGCGTAGCACTCGGCCTCGCCTTCGTCGCCCACGCCGCGCAGGTGCCAGGCCTCGTGGGCGAGGACGATGAGCGCGCGTGCGGTTCGGCCCCCGGACACCTCGCCGTGGACGGAGAGCCGGTAGAGGTCGTGGCAGCGTTCGGGCGCGAGGTACGCCCGTGTGCCGCCGACGCGGGCGATGCCTTCGATCCCCTGCGCGAGGGAGACGTGGGCGCGCCCCTCGTCGCAGCGGATCGTCACGGGCTTGCCCGCGATGCGCGATGCCTCCACGGAGAGGCGTTCCTCGAGGGTGGCGCGGGCCTCGCGCTCGAGCGCCGACCAGCCGCGCTCGTGCTCGGCCGCCCAGGCGAGCGCCGCGAGCGCGGCGAGGGCGACGGCGCCGAGGAGCGCGCCGGGA
>JAVQXS010000376.1:0-2030 GCA_033578065.1 Thermoleophilia bacterium | reverse complement strand
CCGGCGACGGAGCTCACCTCGTCGCGCTCGTACACCACGAACGGGGACGCTACTGCGCGCTGCGCGTGCATCTCGTAGCACTGACCATGATCCTTGAACCACTGCTTGGTGCCGCCGTCATCGTGCCAAGCGGCATGGGCCTGGATCTGGTTCACCGCGCGACCCCAAGTTCCCCAGGTGTAGAAGACGACGTTGATGGGATCGACCGCGGTGCTGCAGCCACTCGAGTTGTACGTCTACCTGCTGGACGAGTCGAAGTGGGCCGCAGCAGACGAGGCGAGAAGGAGCAAGCAAGCGCCTGCGCACGTCGCGAGAGCGATCAGCGTTCGCAATCTCGCCCCATCGAGCGAGCGAACCTCGGCGATGAGCCGCGCTCGAGGGCAGCGGCGCCGTGGGCGGCTCTGACCCAGGAACGGCCTGTGAGAGCCTGACAACAACGCCTTTCTCGTTCCGTTGCGCACCAGGCTAGCGCGATGCCCCCGGCTGTCAAAGACCTTCGCCAGCCCAGGCGCGCTACATGCGCTCGATCATCGCCCGGCCGAAGGCCGAGCAGGACACCTCCGTTGCGCCCTCCATGAGGCGGGCGAAGTCGTAGGTGACGACCTTGTCGGAGATCGTCGCTTCCATGGAGGAGACGATGAGGTCGGCCGCCTCGCGCCAGCCCAGGTGCCGGAGCATCATCTCGGCGGAGAGGATGAGCGAGCCCGGGTTCACCTTGTCCTGGCCTGCGTACCTGGGAGCGGTGCCGTGCGTCGCCTCGAAGACCGCGACCTCGTCGGAGAGGTTCGCGCCGGGAGCGATGCCGATGCCGCCGACCTGGGCGGCGAGGGCGTCCGAGATGTAGTCGCCGTTGAGGTTGAGGGTCGCGATCACGTCGTACTCCGCCGGGCGGAGGAGGATCTGCTGGAGGAAGTTGTCCGCGATGACGTCCTTCACGACGATCTCCTCGGCCGTACGGGGGCTCCGGAACGAGAGCCACGGGCCGCCGTCGAGCGGCTCCGCGCCGAACTCGCGACGCGCGAGGGCGTACCCCCAATCGCGGAAGGCGCCCTCGGTGAACTTCATGATGTTGCCCTTGTGCACGAGCGTCACCGAGCGGCGCTCGTGGTCGATCGCGTACTGGAGCGCCTTGCGCACGAGCCGCTCCGTCCCCTCGCGCGAGACGGGCTTGACGCCGATCCCGGACGTCTCCGGGAAGCGGATCTTCCGGACCCCCATCTCCTCCTGGAGGAAGGAGATGACCCTCCGCGCCCCGTCCGACTCCGCCGGCCACTCGATGCCGGCGTAGATGTCCTCGGTGTTCTCGCGGAAGATGACCATGTCCGTCTGCGAGGGGTCCTTGAGAGGGCTCGGCACCCCGCGTAGCCAGCGCACGGGCCGCAGGCAGACGTAGAGGTCGAGCTCTTGGCGTAGGGTGACGTTGAGCGAGCGGATGCCGCCCCCGACGGGCGTCGTCATCGGCCCCTTGATCGCGACCGCGTACTCGCGCACTGCCTCGAGCGTCTCGGTCGGAAGCCAGACGTCGGGCCCGTACAGCCGCGTCGCCTTCTCGCCCGCGTAGATCTCCATCCAGTGGATGCGGCGCCGGCCGCCGTAGGCTCTCTCCACGGCCGCGTCGACGACCTCGCGCATGACCGGGGTGATGTCGACCCCGATCCCGTCGCCCTCGATGAAGGGGATGATCGGGTTGTCGGGCGTCGGCTCGCCGGGGACGATCTTCGCGCCGCCCTCGGGGACGGTGATGAGGGACTCGGCCACGTCGAGCCGTAGGCTAGTCGCTCGTCCCGGCGAGGGCCGATCTATCGTGCGGCCGGAGAACGTCCGCTGAGGCCGAGCGCTACAGTGCGTGCACTAGAACCCGACCGGTAGGGCACAGATCGGCTAACAGACAGCCTCCGCATCGTGGTCGGACCGCCCTGCATACCTCGCGACCGTGTACCACGAACAGGACGTGCAGGTCGCGACGGTATCCTGCGGGAACGATCTCTTGGCCGGCGTCGTGGCTCTTCAGGGGGTGGAGCTTGTCGTCG
>JAVQXS010000375.1:0-2041 GCA_033578065.1 Thermoleophilia bacterium | reverse complement strand
GGCGCCTGGCAGACGAACCGCTCGCAGACGTAGACCGTCGTCTTCCCGTCCACGAGCCCCTTGCCGCGCAGGAGCGGCACCTCCTCGGAGGGCCCGACCGCGATCGCTGTCCTGGGCTGGAAGGGCGCGAGCGCGGCCCGCGCGACCGGAGCGTCGACGCTGCCCACGATCGCGATCTCCCGAGGCGGAGCGAGCCAGAGGTCGATCCCGACGAGGGTCCAGGCAAACATGCCGGGAGCGCGCCTGAGCACGGGCTCGACGAGGCGGAAGGCCGAGACGGCCCGCCGCTCGAGCTCGTCGTCCCCCCACAGGCGCGCGAGCCGCAGGAGCACGTACGCGAGCATCGAGCTGCCCGAGGGCACGGGGGAGTCCTGGAGATCCTTCGTGCGCGGGACGCGCGGGTCGCGATCGCGCTCGGAGAGGAAGAAGCCGCCGTCCTCCTCGTCGCCGAAGAGCTCGAGCGCGAGGAGGGCGAGCCGTCGCGCCTCGAGGAGCCAACGGAGCTCCCCGGTCGCGACATGGAGCTCGAGGAGCCCGTAGGCGACGTTCGCGTAGTCGTCGAGGAACCCGGGGCCGCTCGGCCGACCGTCTCGGAGCGAGCGGAGGAGACGCCCGTCCTCGCTCGAGAGTGGCCCGAGGAGGACGTCCCCAAGGGCGCGGGCGGCCTCGCGCCAGTCCTCTCGACGCAGCCGGTAGCCGGCCTCGGCGAGCGTGGCGAGCGCGAGCCCGTTCCAGGAGGCGACGACCTTGTCGTCGCGCGCGGGCTGGGGCCGGCGCGCGCGGACGGCGAGGAGGCGCTCCCGCAGCGCGGGATCGAGCTCCCCCCGGACGACGTGCCGGCCGTGCTCGAAGGGGTGGAGGAGCTCGCGCGGGAGCCCGACCGCGTCCGCCTCCTCGAGCGTCCAGGTGAAGGTGAGGCCCTCTACCCCTTCGGTGTCGGCGTCCTGGGCTGACGCGAGCCCACCGCCGGGCACGGTCATCTCGCGGAGGAGGTACTCGATCGTCTCCTCGACGACGCGCCGGTACCGCGGCGCGCCCGTCACCACCCACGCGTGGAGGTAGACGGAGGCGAGGACAGCGTTGTCGTAGAGCATCTTCTCGAAGTGGGGAACGAGCCAGCGCTCGTCGACGGAGTAGCGGTGGAAGCCGCCGCCGACGACGTCGTACATCCCGCCGGCCGCCATCGCGTCGAGGGTCGCCGTCGCCATCGCGAGCGCCTCCGGGTCGCCGCGCCGCAGGAGGAGCTCGAGCGTCGAGGCGGGCGGGAACTTCGGCGCCCGCCCGAAACCGCCGTGAGCTGGGTCGAACGTGCGCCCGATCCCGCGCACCGCCTCGCGGAGGAGCGCAGCGGTGAGGGGCTCGCGCGAGGGCGCCGGCTGTCGCCGGAGCGCCTCGTCGATGCGCGCCGCCTGGCGCTCGACGTCTCCCCGGCGCTCCCTCCAGGCGGCGGCAACCGCATCGAGGACGGCTCGGAAGCTCGGCATCCCGTGCCGCGGCTCGGGCGGGAAGTACGTGCCGGCGTAGAAGGGCTTGCCCTCCGGCGTCATGAACACCGTCGTCGGCCAGCCCCCCGCTCCGGTGAGCCCGACCGTCGCCTCCATGGTGACGGCGTCGACGTCGGGCCGCTCCTCGCGGTCGACCTTCACGTTCACGAAGAGCTCGTTCATCCGCTCGGCGGTCGCGGGGTCCTCGAAGGACTCGTGCGCCATGACGTGGCACCAGTGGCACGACGAGTAGCCGACGGAGACGAGCACCGGCTTGTCCTCGGCCCGCGCGCGCTCGAATGCCTCGTCGCCCCACGGGTACCAGTCGACGGGGTTGTCGGCGTGCTGGAGGAGGTACGGGCTCGTCGAATCGGCGAGGCGGTTCACGAACTCCAGCCTACGTGTCTGACCCCGGCTCGCCGCTGAGAGCCGAGCTCCCCGCGCGCGCAGCGATCCGGCGCCGTCGGTAGTGCCTGACCCCCTCGACCGCGAGCGCGATGGCGGAGGCGACCGCGAAGGCGAGCAGGAGCCCGAGCCAGGGCCGCTGCTCGAACGTC
>JAVQXS010000374.1:0-2052 GCA_033578065.1 Thermoleophilia bacterium | reverse complement strand
CGCGCAGTGCGCGGAGACGTTCCGTTCGACAAACCATTACAAGGCCTGGGCGGAAGTAAGCTCCATCGTCAGCTCGACGTTGATCGTCGCGGCTGCCTGTGTGCCTGAGCTGGCCGCGAAGATGGCTCCCTGCAACCTCGTCGTGAGGTCGCCTGCCGCGTAGATGCCCGGCACGGACGTCTCTCGCCTCACCGCATCGACACGGACATAGCCGTCGTCGTCAAGCTCGACGCCCAACGCCCGGACCAGCTCCACCTGCCTCTGGGGCGGATGGGCGAAGAGCACGTCGCACGGCGCGACGGTGCCGCCCTCGAGCTCGACGGCTTCGAGACGACGCTCGCGCGCGACGAGACGAGAAATCGGAGCTGTCTCGAGCCGGATTCGCGCGACCTGCAGACGCTGGCGCGTCTCTTCCGGCACGTCGAACGTCCCTTCGTGAAGACCACCAGGTCGCGCGTCCATCCGCGCGCTTGGAGGGCAAATGGGAGTAGGTGCGAGGCGTCCGCGGCGCGAACCAGGTAGCCCCATCGGCGATCTTGGTTCTCCCAGCCGTGACAATAGGGGCACTGGAAGATGGCGGCCCCCCACAGCTCGCGAAATCCTTCGATCGGCAGCATCTCGTCGATCATCCCGGTGCAGAGGAGGATGCGGCGTGCCTCGACTCCTCCCGAGGCCAAGTGCACCCGAAACGCGCCACGGGAGCCTGACACGGCCTCGACGCGCACGTCGCGCACATCGACGTTCGCGTACTTGCCGAGCTGCTGACGCCCCTCGCGTCGAAACTCGTCCGGAGGGATGCCGTCTCGAGTCACGAAGTTGTTGATGCGCTCCGCGGGCGCGTTTCGCCGCGGCCCAGCATCGCAGAGCAAGACACGTTTGCGCGACCGCGCGAGCGCGAGCGCGGCGGAGAGGCCGCCAGGGCCACCTCCGATGATGACGACGTCGTAGAGCATTTCGGATCTCCTCAGTGAAGCCGGCGGGTGAGCCGACGTCGCGGCCACCGAGGCGCAGCCCGGGGCGACCATCGCGGCGCCGAGGACGGCGCTCGCCTGAAGCCACTCGCGTCGAGTGAAGAGCGGGTCGTCTGGCTCGTTCGCCATGCCACGTCGTACCGCCCGCCACCCGTGACCGGTAGAGCGAGGTCTTCGATCGGATCGGCGAGGTCTTCGATCGGCGGTCCGAAAGCGGGCAGGCGCCGCTGCTTTTGGGCCACGACGTGTGGATCGTCGTCCTTCGGGCGCGTGGGAGGTACTCTTCTGCGCGATGTCCGTGGACCGAGCCGCTATCGAAGGAAGGATCGCGGCTTCTCGTGCGGGCTCCGGGTTGATCCGCCCGGCCAAGTTTGGGCCGACTACGTGCACGACACCGACGAGCTCGTCATGGTCGTCGAGGGCGACGTGGCGTTCGAGATCGACGGCAAGGCGCATCGCCCGTCGCCCGGCGAGGAGCTCATGATCCCCGCTCGAGCTCGACACACGGTCCGGAACCTCGGGCGCGGCGAGTCGCGCTGGCTCTACGGCTACCGGCGGTGACGACGATCCGAGGCATACTGGAGCCGACATGAAGAAGATCAGCGGGAGGAAACTGCCACCGGCGCGCCAGAAGGAGCTGCTCGGAATCCTGAAGGACCGCTTCGAGAAGAACGCCGCGCGCCACCCCGGGCTTCGCTGGCAGGCCGTCCAGTCGCGGCTCGATGCCAACGTCGAGAAGCTCTGGTCCTTGAACGAGATGGAGACGAGCGGCGGCGAGCCTGACGTCGTCGGCCACGATCCGAAGACCGGCGAGGTCATCTTCTACGACTGCTCGGCGCAGAGCCCGAAGGGCCGAAGAAGCCTCTGCTACGACGACGAGGCGCTCGCGTCGCGCAAGGAGCACAAGCCCAAGGGCAGTGCTGCCGGCATGGCGGCTGCGCTGGGCATCGAGCTTTTGACCGAGGAGCAGTACCGCGAGCTCCAGGAGCTCGGGGAGTTCGACACGACGACGTCGAGCTGGGTGAAAACCCCGTCCGACGTCAGGGAGCTCGGCGGCGCGCTCTTCTGCGATCGCCGCTAC
>JAVQXS010000373.1:0-2054 GCA_033578065.1 Thermoleophilia bacterium | reverse complement strand
GAGCTGCCGCAGCTCGTCAACGTGCTCCGCGGGGAGATGAGCCTCGTCGGCCCACGGCCGTGGCCACCCTCGATGGTGGCGCGTCAGGTCGAGCGAGGGCTCGACTACCGCCTCCACGTTCCCGCCGGCTGGACCGGGCCGGCGCAGGTGGAGAAGGGCGTCACCGATCCCTCGGGCTACGCGGAGCTCGACCTCGCGTACGTCGAGGCCTGTCGCTCCTCGAGCGGGCTCGGCATCGTCGTCCGCGACCTCCGCCTCCTCGCCCGCACCCTGCGGGTGCTCGCGCGCGGCGAGGGGCTGCGCTACTGAGGTTCCTGTGCGCGGGAGAGCGCCCTCGCGAGGTACTCGACCACCTCGTGGAGCGTCTGGAGGCGCGCCCACTCGGACTCGGGGATGTCGACGCCGAGCTCCTCGTGGATCCCGACGGCGAAGTTGAGCGAGTCCATCGAGTCGAGGTCGAGCTGGTCGCGGAGCTCGAGGTCGAAGCGGAGCGTCGCCGGGTCGGCCTCGGGAGCGACGGCGACGAGCGCTCGCAGGACGGCGTCCCTGATCTCGTCGTCGGTCACAGCTCCTCCGGTCGCTGGAGCAGGCGATCGAGGGCGGCGAGGAACGCCGCGCCACGATGCCCGTCGGTGACACGGTGGTCGGCGGAGAGGCTCGCCTCGACGACCGGGCACGGGAGGAGCTGCCCGTCCGAGACCCACGGTCGCTCGACGATCGCGCCGAAGCCGACGATCGCGACCTGCGGCGGGAAGATGACGCCGAAGACGCGCTCGACGCCGCGCTCGCCGAGGCTCGTCACCGTGATCGTCGGATCGGAGAGCTCGCTCGAGCGGAGGGAGAACGAGCGCGCGCGGGAGACGAGGTCGCGGAAGGCGCGCATGAGCTCGTCGAGGTCGAGCTCGTCGGTGCGGTGGATCGCGGGCGCGACGAGCCCGCCGCCGCGGAGCGCGATCGCGACGCCGACGTTGATCTCCTCGCGCGTCACGACCTCCTCGCCCTGCCAGACGGCGTTCAGCTCCGGCACCTCGCGGAGCGCGAGCGCCACCGCCTTCAGGAGGAGGGCGGCGGGGAGGAGTCGGTCCGTCACCGGCCGGCGGAGGTTCTCGTGGTGGAGCCAGGCGAGGGCCTCCGAGAGGTCGATCGTCTGCCCGAGGTAGAAGTGTGGGATCTCCCGCTTCGAGCGCGACATCGCGGCCGCGATCGCCCGGCGCATCGCTCGGTGCCGCTCGGCGCTCGACGGAGGCGGGACGGCGCGCGGCGCGGTCCGGGGAGGGGTCGGCTTCGGCGGCTCCTCCGGCCCTGGGGGAGCGGCGCGCGCTCGCGCCGCCGCCTCCACGTCCTTGCGCTGGATGCGGCCGCCGGGACCCGTCCCGCGAATCGTCGCAGGATCGATGCCGAGCTCCTCGGCGAGCGCGCGGGCGGAGGGGGAGATGCGCAGGCGCGGCGGAGTCGTCGCCTCCTCGGCTCCAGGCGCGGGCGCGGCGGGAGCGGCGGGAGCTGGCGCCCCGGGCTCCGACGCCCCGTCCTCGCGGATGCGCGCGAGGACGGTTCCGACCGGCACCTCGGCTCCCGGCTCGACGAGGACCTCCTCGAGGACGCCGTCGGCGAACACCTCGACCTCGACGTCGGCCTTGTCCGTGTGGACGACCGCCACGATGTCGCCCTTGCGCACCCGGTCTCCAGGCTTGCGACGCCACTCGAGCAGCGTGCCGACGCGCATGTCGGCGCCGAGCGCGGGCATGACGAAGTCCGCCATCAGAGCCCCATCTCCCGCACCGCGGCGACGACTCGCTCCGCGCTCGGCAGCGCGGCCTCCTCGAGGTGCTTCGCGTACGGGATCGGCACCTCCGCGGTGCACACCCGCTGCACCGGCCAGTCGAGGAGGTCGAAGCCGCGCTCCATCACCTGCGCCGAGATCTCCGCGGCCAGGCTGCCCGTCTGCCAGCCCTCGTCGACGACGACGAGCCGGTGCGTCCGTGCGAGCGAGCCGAGGATCGTCTCCACGTCCAGCGGGCGGAGGGTACGGAGGTCGATCACCTCTGCGGAGATGC
>JAVQXS010000372.1:0-2056 GCA_033578065.1 Thermoleophilia bacterium | reverse complement strand
CTCTCCCAGCCCGAGCTCCCGGTAGCGGAGAGCCGCCTCCCGTCGGAGGGCGTTCCAGCGCGGCAGGTGGGGGAGGAACACGCGCAGGAACGCGGCCTGCACCGCATCGAGACGCGAGTTCGTCCCCACGAGCTCGAAGGTGCGCTTGTCGCGGGAGCCATGGAAGCGGAGCATGCGCACGCGATCCGCGACCGCCTCGTCGAGCGCGGTCACGAGGCCGCCGTCGCCGAGCGCGAAGAGGTTCTTCGTCGGGAAGAAGCTGAAGGTCGAGCAGACGCCGGTGCTCGCCACCCCGAGCGCCCCGAACGCCTGGGCGGCGTCCTCGACGATCGGAAGCCCGAGCGACGCGAGCTCGGCGAGCGGCGCAGGCCGCCCGAAGAGGTGGACGACGACGATGGCCCTCGTCCGGGGCGTCACCCGCGCTGCGACGTCGGCCGGGTCGAGGGTGAGCGAGACGGGATCGATGTCGGCGAAGACCGGCGTCGCGCCCGCTCGGGCGACCGCCTCCGCGGTCGCGTAGAAGGTGAAGGCGGGGCAGATCACCTCGTCGCCGCGTCCGATGCCGAGCGCCTCGAGCGCGAGCACGAGCGCGTCGGTGCCGTTGCCGACGCCGATCGCGTGCGGGACGCCGAGGAAGGCGGCGGCCTCGCGCTCGAAGCCCTCGACCTCGGGCCCGAGGATGAAGCGGCCCGAGTCGAGGACGGACGCGAAGCGCTCTCGGAGCTCGGGCACGAGCGGCGCGTACTGCGCCCTCACGTCGACGAGGGGGATGGACGCGCTCACGAGGCGCGAGTGTAGCTCCGTCGGCCCCGACCCCTCACTCCGCGCACGCCTGCTCCTCCTCCGTCGCGTCCTCCGCCCGTCTCCGGCGCCGGGCCCGTCGGACGAGGAGCCACCCCGCTCCAGCCACGAGCGCGCCGAGGACGACGTAGTCGAGGATGCCGAGCCGATCGTGGATCCGCTCCCACTCGCTCCCGACCGCGTAGCCGAGCGCTGCGTACGCGAAGCAGTAGACCGCCGTCCCGAGGAGGGTGAGCACGGTGTAGCGGCCGAAGCGCATCCGGAGGATCCCGGCCGCGAGGGGAGCGACGGAGCGGATGACCGGCGTGAGACGGCTGAGCGGCACGGCTGGGTCGCCCCAGCGCTCGAGCCAGCGCTCGCCACGCGCGAGGTCGACCTCTCCCAGGCGGAGCCAGCGCTCGTGCTCGAGGATGAAGGGACGCCCGAGGTAGCGACCGACCGCCCAGCCTCCGAGGGCGCCGAGCGTCGAGCCGACGGTTCCCGCGGTGGCGACGGCGAGGTAGGCCGGGACGCCGCGCTCGAGCTCGACGCCGAAGAGGACGACGGAGCCCGAGAACGCCCCTGCGGCGAGGGCGCCCGCGTAGAGCATGACCGCCTCGTTCGCGGGCAGGATCGCATCCCCGAGCATGAGGAGGAAGACCGCGTAGAGCCCGTAGTCGCCGATCGCGGAGGTGGCGAGCTCGGTGAGATCGCCGAGGACGGAGAGAATGGGAGCCGCGGCCGCGGGCACCGTCCGAGTCTAGTGCCCGGGTCCGCGGGCCTCCGCTGCGGACGGCGGCCGGCGCACGACGAGCGGCCGCGCCAGCGAGACCTCGCCGAGGGCGTTCCTCGCGGCGACGCGAAGGAGGTACCCGCCGGCGGGCGCGAGACGACCGTCGCTCAGGCGCCCGTCCCAGGTCGCGAGCCGAGCTCCCGGCGCGAGCCGTCCGAGGGGGATCTCCCGCAGCACCCTCCCGGCCCGCGTCTCGACGGTGAGCACGACGACCGCAGGGCGCGCGAGCGTCCAGCGCGCGGTCGCGACCGCTCGCGGTCGCAGGCGCAGGGTTCGTGGCGAGACGCGGAGGAAGCCGAGCGTCGTGTTCACGTGGAAGGAGACGGCGCTCGAGGAGGCGAGCCCCGCCTCGTCGGTGGCGGAGACGCGGAGCGTCCACCGCCCGTCCTGCGCCGGTGGGGTGGCTCCGGCGGGAGGGAGGCCCTCCACTGGACGCGGAGGCGGCGGAAACGGCACGCGGTACCGCCCTGGCGGGCGCATCCC
>JAVQXS010000371.1:0-2065 GCA_033578065.1 Thermoleophilia bacterium | reverse complement strand
TCGTAGAGGTCGTACCTGCCCGTGTTGTTCAGCTTCGAGAAGTAGTCGACGACACCGGAGAAGTTCCCGAAGAACGTGTCCCAGCCGACCCGGGTCGGGCTGTACCAGGGCAAGAACCCGCAGTGCCACTTGCCGATCATCGCCGTCGCGTACCCCTCCTCCTTGAGGAGCGACCCGAGCGTCGGGTGACCGGGGGGAATGCCTTCGATCTCGTTCGGGGGCCCGATCGGCTCCGCCATTCCCCCTGCGAGCCGACCCGGATATCGTCCGGTGTAGCGGGCGACGGGGGTGGGCGCGCACGTCGACGACGCAGCGTAGCCGTCCGTGAACCGGATTCCCGATTCGGCCAGCCGGTCGAGATTGGGCGTCCGGATGTGCGGAGCCCCGTAGCACGAGAGGTCGGCCCAGCCGAGGTCGTCGGCGAGGATTACGAGGAGGTTCGGAGGAGGCAGCTCGAGACCACGCGAGAACGGTTCGACGCGGGGCGTCACCTCAGATCTGGACCTCCGCCGGTCGCGCCGCTCGAGGCTGACGACGACGATCGTCGCCGCGCCAGGGCGGAGGTCCTGATGGGCGGGCGCGAAGCACCACCGTCCACACGTTGACCGCGCTCGGCGGGACGCCGACGAAAGGCGGGCCGACGGCGCGCTCAGCGTGAACGGCGCCCATCCGGCTCGGGACGACGGCGAGAGCGACCGCCTGCACGGAGAGGATCTTGGCCGATCGATGAGTCGGACAGCCGAATCCAATGGATGCGCCGCGTTCACGGCTCGAGTCGAGTGCGTGTGCCGACGACGTGGCTCGCGCGCGGCCGCGTTGCGCCGGCACCCTCTCCGGCACCGGCTGTCGGAGCTCGAGACGACGGCCGAGGGCCGCCGCCGACGGGCCGGAGGCCATGGGCGCGCAGATCGCCGGGCGCTCAGCCGAGCAGCCGGGGGACGGCCGCGCGGGCGAGTGCCCCGAAGCCGAGCGCGAGGAGCAGGAGCCGACCCGCCTCCGCCGCGACCCTCGGCCACGGGTCGACGTCGTAGAGCGCCGCGGAGGCGAGCTCGACCGCGGAGGCGAAGGGCACGACCGCGCGGAGCGCGTCGGTAGCGATCGACGCCCCCGCCGGGACGATGCCGGCGAGGACGAGCGGGAGGCCGATCAGCAGCGCCACGAGCATGGCGGCGCCGGGGTTGCGGGCGAGGCCCCCGGCGAGCACGCCGATCGCTCCGAAGCAGGCGGCCGCCAGCGCGAGCCCGGCGACGAGCAGCGGCAGGCGCTCCCACGGCTGGCCGCCGCGCACGCCCGTCAGCTCGACGACGAGGCCGAAGCCGCAGACGAGCACGACGGCGACTGCAGCCGCGACCGTGGCGACGAGCAGCACCTTCTCGACGACGAGCGCGCGAAGCGAGACCAGGCCCCGGACGAGCCGGCCGAACGTGCGCTCCTCCCGCTCGACTGTGATCGCCGCCGCCCCGAGGAGCAGCGCCACGAAGGCGAGCGAGAGCGCGAGCGCGTAGGCCTGCACCTGCGCCGAGAGCGCCCACGTCCGTCCTGCTCGGCTCTCGTGCTCGAGGGCGATCGGGTTGGCGGTCGCCCGCAGGAAGTCCCCGACCTGCGCGACGGCGCCCTCGACCTGGCGGATGAAGGCGGCGAGCTCGCGGGCGCGCGCCGCGGCGTCCGGGTCGGGCGAGCGGGAGAGCCTGTCGAGCTCCGCCCGGGCGCGCTCGAGCCCGAGCACGGTCAGCCGCTCGCGGCCGATCGTTCCGGTCCCGCCGCGGCGGAGGAGCTCGACGTAGCCGAGGTTGGCCTCGATGTAGGCCTGCTGGAGCCGGAGGTTGATCCCGTAGACGAGCGCGCGCATCTTCTCCGCCACCCGCGATCCGAGCGCGCCCTCGGCCGTCCGCAGGACGAGCCGTGGGCTCTCGCGCAGGCGGCGGAGCTTGCTCGTGAAGTCGCCGGGAACGGTGAGCACGGCGAGAACGCGGCCCGTCTCGAGCCGGCGCGCGGCCTCCGCCTCGTCCATGGCGACGAGCTCGACCTCGGCCGCCTCCTCGAACAGCCGCCGCAGGTCGAAGCT
>JAVQXS010000370.1:0-2071 GCA_033578065.1 Thermoleophilia bacterium | reverse complement strand
ACCTCGTAGGCAGGGTCGTGGTAGTCGAGCTCCGATGGAAGGAGGTCCTCTGCTGCGAGCCCGTAGAGCATGGCGCTCGCGGCCAGGACGTTGCCGAACGTCTCCACCTGGACACGCTGGCTTCCGAAGACATCCTCGACGAGACATCGCGCGGACAGCGCGGTGAACCGCCAGAGGTCACTTCGGCGCTCGCCCTCTGCGTGAGGGAGCCTCGTGATTCCTGGGACGGTGGCGAGGAGGACGCCGCCGGGCGCGAGTGCCCGGTGGAGCGTCCGCAGCGCCGCCGGCACGTCGTAGATGAAGTGGAGGACCTGCGTCACGATCGCGCAGTCGAACGCGTCCGTCGGCACCCCCGCGCCGACCTGGAGATCGGCGACGAGCGTCGCCCGAGGATTCGTCGCATCCACATCGAGGATCTCGATGCTGTCGAGGTTCTCGGAGAAGAGACTCAGGTACCTCGGGCTCTTCACCTCGAGCGCGCGACCGCGGATGTCGGCGCTGTGCCGCTCGAGAAACCGTGCGATGTACACCCGATCGATCGGTGTCCCCCGACCTGCTCCCCAGGTGGGATCGAGGGGGAGCGTGCTCCTCATGCGCCCGAGCCTCGCCGTCCGCCGTCGCAGCCACCGGTACGGCGTCCGCAGTCGCCGAGCAAGCCACGGCGGGGCAAGGTGACGCACGCTGTCCTCGATCGTCACGGCTCGCGTCGGAGATCCGAGATGCGAAGATCATGGCTTCTGACAGCGCCGAGGAGCGTAGTCAGGTCGCCCGCGTAGCGTTCCCACGAGAGGTACCGCTCGACGGTCTCGCGGGCGCACGACCCGATGTGCGCGGCTTGAGCGCTGTCCGCGAGGAGCTCGGCGACCGCCTGCTCGAGCGCGTCCGCGCTCCCAGGCGGCACGAGACGGCAGTTCACCCCGTCGACGAGGTGGTACCCGCGCGCGAGCGCCGCCGTCCGGCTGACGACGACGGGCTTCGCGAGAGCCATCGACTGGAGGAGGACGGTCGTCGCGCCGGAGTAGCTGTTCTCGCGCACCGGGAGGACGACGACCCGCGCGCCGGCGAGCCGATCCCGTGCGACCGGGAGGGGCACGTCCCGCTCGAGGGTGACGTTCGCAGGGACTCCCTCGAGCCCAGCGGCGCTCTCGCTCGAGGCCACGACGTGGAACGTCCATGCCGGCCGGCGAGCGGCGACGGAGACGAGGAGCGACCAGTCGCGCCGCGGGTCCGCGCCGACCGAGACGACGTCCGCAACCGGGGCGGCGTTCGGATCCGGCTGGAAGGCCTCCGTGTCGACCCCGAAGGGGACGAGCACGACCTCCGGACCATCCGCTCCCAGCCACTCCCGAAGCGCGTCGACCTCGCCCGCGCCGTAGGCGACGATCGCGCGCGTCCTCCGGTAGGCGCTCCGGTAGAGCCAGCGCGCCCCCGCTCCGCGAAGCTGCGCGAGGCGCTCGGGGAGCCCGATGGCGACGTAGACGATCGGCGTCCGGACGAGGCCGACCCGCCCCAGGAGCACGAGGGGGATGCCGACGGTGTCCACGGTCGAGAAGACGACATCGGCGCGCGCGATCGCGCGGAGCGAGGCGAGGACGCTCGCGAAGTCTCCCGAGTAGCCACCGGCGAGCCGCACGAGGCAGCCGAGCACAGCGCCGAGGAGCCGCGCCACGGGACCAGGGGCGCGGCCGGGCTCGAGGTTGTGCTCGACGGCCCACCCGGCGGCGGCGAGCTCGTCGATGCCGTAGAGGCTGTAGCGCTCGGGAGCGCCGGGGGGCCCTTCGAGGGCCGCCTGACGGAGCGGGGAGCTTCGGTAGAGCACGAACACGGTCGCCGGGACAGGGGTTCTCCGCACAGGACGCTACGGTACTCGGACGCAGGCCTCGAGTCGGCGAAGCAGCCCGCGGACCGCCCGCTCTGCGCGCGACCCGTCCTTGACCCACGCGGGCGAGGTGGGGAGAATCGCTCCCGATGCGCCCCCAGCCACGTGTCATCCCGCTCGGCTCCGTCCCCGTCATCCCCGCCGAGGAGGCACCCACGAAGGTGCGCATCGCGCGGCTCGTGACGCGCGAGA
>JAVQXS010000369.1:0-2079 GCA_033578065.1 Thermoleophilia bacterium | reverse complement strand
ACGGCGCCGATCGGCTCGGAGCTGAGCTCCTCGGCGGCCGAGACACGGGCACGACGGCGTGCGCTGCTCCGCGCCGCGCTCGAGCCCGAGGCGGGTCACCACAGAATGCCGCTCTGGGTGTGGAGGATCGGACAGGGTGGCCTCATCGCGCTTCCCCAGGAGCCGTACTCGCATCTCCAGGTGGAGGTCCGACGGCGATTCCAGGGCCTACCGGTGTTCGTGCTCATGACCACGAACGGGGGTCTCGGGTATCTGCCGCCGCGAGCGACGTACGGAACGGGGCGGTACCAGGAGGAGCAGTCGCCATTCGCCGCGGGGAGTCTGGAGCTCGTGATCGACGAGGCGTCCAACACGCTCGAGAGGCTCTTCTCCTCAGAGCGCCGGAAGAACGACGCGGCGGGCACCGTTCAGCGCTCACGGTGACGGCGACGCGGTTCCTAGCCAGCTCGCCGGAGCACCCGACCCGGTCGTAGCCCGGTCGGAGCTCCGTTCGTGAGCGCGAGCACCCCGTTCACGACGACGTGCCGCACGCCAACCGCGAAACGGTTGGGATCCCGCCGTGTGCCTCGCTCGCCATAGCGTGCCGGGTCGAAGACGACGAGATCGGCTCGCGCGCCTTCTCGGATCACGCCGCGGTCGGAGAGCCCGAGCCTTCGAGCTGGCACGGAGGTGAGCCGAGCCACAGCCTCCTCCGGCGAGAGGAGTGCGTGCTCACGGACCATGAATCGGTAGAACCAGGCGGCCCAGGTGTACGCGCCGGCGAAGGAGGTTCCCGCGAGCGGGCCATCGGGGGCGAGCGCTGTCGCGTCCGACGCTGGCATACAGAGTGGGTGCGAGAAGACCTCGCGTTGCTGGGCTTCGTCGTAGCAGTCGATCGCTATGGGCAGCGCATGCGGCTCGTCGGGGGCTGCGAGAAGGAGGTCGCACACGACGTCGAGCGCGTCTTGTTCCCGCTCGGCGGCGATCGACGCGATGTCTCGCCCTGCGTACTGCGGCCAGAGCGGCGTGTGGAGGATGACGACCTTGCTCCATTCGCCGGAGCCGAGCATGCCCACGTCGCCTCTCATCCTCTCACGCGCTCTCGGGTCGCTCAAGGCGCGCGCGATGTCCTGCCGTCGACCCGAGAGGATCTCGGGCGGGAGTATCGCGTGGAGGTACGTCAGCCCGAAGGTCCGTGTGTGCATGTCGAATGCGACATCGAGCCCGCGTCTGCGAGCCTCCTCGACCAGCGCGACGCATCGCCGTCCCTCCTCGACGCCGCTCCGCGGGAGAAGGTGCGAGACCTGGAGCCGAGCGCCGGTGCGCTCGCACGTCGCGATCGCCTCGGCGACAGCGTCTGCGGCACCTCGACCTCGGTTGCGTGTGTGCGTCGCGTAGAGCCCATTCGCGTCGGCGACGACGGCGCACAGCGCTGCGATCTCGTCGGGAGTCGTGCCGACCTCTGCCGGGTACTCGAGGCCCGTGGACAGCCCCCACGCCCCGTCTGCGAGCGCGCGGTCGAGCAGGTTCAGCATTCGCGCACGCTCCCGCTTGCTCGCGGGACGATCTACAAGCCCGACGACGGCGAGACGAAGCTGGCCGTTCGGAACGAGGCTGGCGACGTTGATCGCAGGCTGTACGTCCTCGAGTCGCCGGAAGTAGTCAGCGGCGGTCTTCCAGGTGATCGGCACGTACGGCTGGTACCCGTACATCGCACGTGTCGCTCGCTCGGGCACCGCGATCGGGAAGCAGCCGTGACCGCAGTTCCCGATGACCTCGAGCGTGACCCCCTGCATGAGCGAGCTGAGCGCTCGGGGATCGACGAGGAGCGTGTAGTCGGAGTGGCTGTGGATGTCGATGAAGCCAGGCGCGACGTAGAGGCCGGTCCCGTCGATCTCTTCGCACCCCTCCCTCTCGCACTCGGCGGTTCCCACCTGCCCGCACGCGATGATCGTGTCTCCGGCGATCGCGATGTCGGCGCGGAAGGCTCGGCGCCCCGTTCCGTCGAGGACCGTGCCGTTGCGGATGACGAGTGTCGCTCTCACGGGAGCGCGGAGGGCGTCGGGCGCGTCGCGGGCGGTGGGGTGAAGCGGCGACATC
>JAVQXS010000002.1:0-18575 GCA_033578065.1 Thermoleophilia bacterium | reverse complement strand
AGGAGGCAGGAGCGGCGCGGCTCCCCGTCGAGGAGGACGGTGCAGGCGCCGCACCCCCCTTGGTGGCAGCCAGCCTTCGGGCTCGTGATCGCGAGCTCCTCGCGGAGGACGTCGAGGAGCGGCGTCAGCGGATCCGACTCGATCGTGTGGGCGACGCCGTTCACGGTGAGGTTCATGCGGCCCCCTTCAGCTCGCTGAGGACGGTGCGGACGAGCACGGGCAGGACCTTGCGTCGGTACCAGGCCGACGCGAGCGCGTCGTCCTGGGGGTCGACGTCCTGGAGGGCGGCCTGCCCCGCCGCCTCGGGGTCGTCGGCGGCCGCCTCCGCGGAGGGCAGCCGGACGCCCCACCAGCCGACGCCCGTCGCGGCCAGGCGGAGCGTTCCGTCTGCCGCTCGCGCGCCCGAGACGGCGAGCGCCGTGTAGTCGTGCGCGTGCGGCCGGTCGAGCGCGGCGAAGGCGCCTGCGATCGGCTCCTCGTACGAGACGTCGAGGGCGAGCCGCGTGCGCCGCCGCTCGAGGAAGCGCTCGAGCGGCTCCTCCTCGACCCCCCCTGCCCCCGCGGAGCGGACGGTCGCGCCGACCGCGAGGAGCGCGCCCTGGAGGTCGCCCCGCGGCGCCTCGGAGCCCTCGCCGGCGCAGAGGTTGCCGCCGAGCGTCGCGACGCCGCGGATCTCGCGGTCGCCGATGTTCGCGGCGCAGGGGCCGATCGGCGCTGGGAGCTCGACGAGCGAGGCGAGCGGCGTCGCCGCGCCGATCGTGACCCGAGAGCCGTCGCGGGAGATGCCCGCGAGGCCTGCGTCCTTGAGGAGGAGCGCCCGTGCGGGGCGCGCCCTCCGGTACGTGAGGTCGGGGATCGCGATCGTGCCGCCGGCGATGACGAGGATGTCCTCCCCGTCGCCGTACGCCGCGATCGCCTCCGCCTCGGAGGTCGGGCGGAGCACCTCCGTCCCGGTCGAGGCGAGACTCGCTGTAGCCATAGCCCACCCTTCGTCGTCGCTGGCGATGGATCCGAAGCCGAGTCTAAACCCGTTCGACGCGCGCTGCGAGGATGATCGATTCTCGATCAGCGAGCCGCGTCCGGGGGAGCGAGGGGTGCCGCCCAGACGCCGTCCTCGAGCTCCGAGGGATCGGGCGTCGGCGAGGCCTCCGCCTCGCGCAGCCCTCGCTCGACCTCCTCGCGCGCCTGCTCGCGGACCGCGGCGAGCTCGTCGGCCGCCACGCCATCGAGCCGGAGGCGCTCCTCGAGGCGGGCGACCGGATCGCGGTCCGCGTACGCCTCCCGCAGCTCAGCGGGGACGTAGCGGGCGTCGTCGTGCGCGGCGTGGCCGTGGATGCGGAGCGTGAGCGCCTCCACCGCTTGCGGGCCGTAGCCGGAGCGAGCGCGCTCGACCGCTGCCCGCACGGCGGCGAAGGTCGCGAGCGCGTCCGTGCCGTCGACGCGCTCGGCGGGGATCGACCACCCTCCTTCGATGCGCTCGGCGAGGTTCGTGTTCACCATCTGGCGCTCGACGGGGGTCGAGTACGAGTAGCGGTTCGACTGGAGGACGAAGACCGCCGGCACGTGCCACACGCCCGCGAGGTTGAGCCCCTCGTGCGTGTCGCCGACGGAGAACGCGCCCTCCCCGATGAACGTGAGGGCGACCCGCCGCTCGCCGCGGCGCTTGCAGGCGAAGGCCGCCCCGACGGTGACGGGGACGAGGTCACCGAGCATGGAGACGAGCGGGAAGACGCCCTTCGCGGGGACGCCGAAGTGCATGTTCCCGTCTCGGCCTCGGGTGGGCCCGTCGGCCCGGCCGAGGAAGTTCCGGAACGCCTCCGCCACCGTCACCCCGCGGGCGAAGTGGCAGGCGAGCTCGCGGTTGAGGGGGCAGACGACGTCGTCGGGCCCGAGGGCGAGGCCGGCGGCCGCCGCCACCGCCTCCTGCCCGCGGCCCGTGTACACGGAGCCGACGATCCGTCCCTGGCGGTAGAGGGCGAGCACCCGCTCCTCGAAGAGGCGCTGGAGGAGGCAGAGCCGGAGGAGCTCGAGCCGCTGCTGGCGGCTCACCCCGAGGACGTCGGCGCAGGGCTCAGTAGGCAAGGAGGCGCTCCAGCTCTTCGGCCGTGGACTCGGACGAGGGGAGGTAGGCGTCCTCGAGCTCCGGCGCGAAGGGAACGGGGGTGTCGGGCGGCGCGTGGAGGGCGGGAGGCGCGTCGAGCAGCTCGAAGCCGAGGCGGGCGACGAGGGAGAGGACGAGCCCAGCGACCCCCGTCGAGCGAGAGGCCTCCTGGAGGACGAGGACGCGGGACGTCTTGCCGAGCGAGCGGAGAACCGCCTCGCCGTCGAACGGCCAGACCGTGCGCAGGTCGAGCACCTCGACGTCGGCGCCGAGGAGCTCCACCGCCTCGAGCGCCGTCCACACGCACGCGCCGTACGTGACGACGGTCGCCTCGGTGCCCTCCCGCGCGACCCGGGCCCTCCCGAGCGGCGTTCGCAGCGAGACGGGCGGCGCCGCCGCTCGCACCCGCCGGTAGAGCGCCTTGTGCTCGAAGACGAGGACGGGGTCGGGATCCTCGATCGCCGCGCGCGTGAGGCCGTACGCGTCCTCGACGGTGGCGGGGCAGACGACCTTGAGCCCGGGCTGGCCAACGAAGAGCCCCTCGGGGGAGGCGGCGTGGAAGGGGCCGCCGCGGATGCCGCCCCCCGAGGGAGCGCGCACGACGAGCGGGAGCGCGAGCCCGCTCCGCCAGTGCGTCTTCGCGGCGACGGTGAGGAGCTGGTCGAGCGCGCAGGTGGCGAAGTCGGCGAACTGGAGCTCGACGACGGGGCGCTCGCCCATCCAGGCGGCTCCGATCGCGGCCCCGACGAACCCCTCCTCGGAGATCGGCGTGTCGAGGACGCGCTCGGGCCCGAACTCCTCGAGGAGCCCCTTCGTCGCCCCGAAGGCGCCGCCGAAGACGCCGATGTCCTCGCCGAGGAGGAAGACACGCTCGTCCTCGCGCAGCGCGTCGCGGAGCGCCTGCGTCACCGCCTCGAGGTACGTGATCTCCACCGTCGCCGTAGCGTACGCCGGCACGCCTTCCCTCGACTACGCTCCGAGGAGATGACCTTCCGCACGATCGACGAGCTCGAGGCCGCGCTCCGCGCCGCCGACTACCTGCCCGACCGGGGGCTCGCGACCGCGCTCTTCCTCTCCCTCGCGCTCGAGAAGCCGCTCCTCCTCGAGGGGGAGGCGGGCGTCGGCAAGACGGAGGCGGCGAAGGCGCTCGCGACCGCGCTCGGGGCGCGCCTCATTCGCCTCCAGTGCTACGAGGGCCTCGACGTCTCGCACGCCGTCTACGAGTGGAACTACCCGCGGCAGCTCCTCCACATCCGCGCCGCGCAGGAGGGGACGGTGTCGGAGGACGAGCTCTTCGGGCCGGAGTTCCTCATCCGCAGGCCGCTGCTCGAGGCGATCGACTCCGACGAGCCGGTCGTCCTCCTCATCGACGAGATCGACCGGGCGGACGAGGAGTTCGAGGCCTTCCTCCTCGAGGTGCTCTCCGACTTCCAGATCACGATCCCCGAGCTCGGCACGATCCGCGCGCGTCGGAAGCCGGCGGTCGTCCTCACCTCGAACCGCACGCGCGAGCTCCACGACGCGCTCAAGCGCCGGGCGCTCTTCCACTGGATCGGCCATCCCTCGATCGAGCGCGAGATCGAGATCGTGAAGCTGCGCGTCCCGGGGATCCCCGAGCGGCTCGCCGCCGAGGCGGCGGCGTTCGTGCGCGGCCTTCGCACCCTCGACCTCTCGAAGCCGCCGGGCGTCGCGGAGACGATCGACTGGGCGCAGGCGCTCGCGGCGCTCGGGCGCGAGGAGATCGACGCCGAGGTCGTCGAGCAGACGCTCGGCTCCGTCCTCAAGTACCGCGAGGACATCGAGGCGGTGCGCGACGAGACGCTCGTCGAGCTCGTCGAGCAGGCGCGGGCGAGCGCCGCGACCTCCTGAGCCGTGCAGGGAACGGCGATCGTCCGGCACGTCGTCACCTTCGGCCGCGTGCTGCGCGAGGTGGGGATCGAGGTGGGGCCGGGGCGGGTCATCGATGCCATCCGCGGGCTCGGCGCCGTCGATCTCACTCGGCAGGAGGACGTCTACTTCACGCTCCGGCAGACCCTCGTCTCCCGCCACGACGAGCTCGAGCTCTTCGACCGCGCCTTCGTCGCCTGGTTCCTCCGCGGCCCCGTCGCGCCCATCGCCCGGCAGCGCTCCGAGCGCCGGCTCGCGGGCGCGGCGCTGCGAGACACGCTCGCCTCGGGCCGCGACGGGGCGGAGGAGGACGTCTCGGGCGAGCCCGTCGAGCTCGGCGCCTCGGCCCACGAGGTGCTCCGCGAGAAGGACTTCGCGGAGATGACCGCGGACGAGTTCGCGCGGGCCCGCGAGCTCATGCTCGCGATCGCGAGGACGCGGCCGCGGCGGCTCTCGCGACGGCGGGCCCCCGATCCCCGCGGCGACGTCCTCGACATGCGCCGCCTCCTCCGGCGCTCGCTGCGCTCGGGCGGCGACCCGCTCGATCAGCCCTGGCGCTCCCGGAAGCTCGTGCCCCGCAAGCTCGTCGTCCTCGCGGACGTCTCGGGCTCGATGGACGCGTACGCGCGCGCGCTCCTCCTCTTCCTCCACGCCCTCGTCGGCTCGGGGAGCCGCGTCGAGGTGTTCGCCTTCGGCACCCGCCTGACCCGGCTCACGGCCGACCTCGCGACGCGCGACCCGGAGGCGGCGATCGCGCGGGCGACGGCGCAGGCGGTGGACTGGGGGTCGGGGACGCGCATCGGCGAGGCGCTCCGCGAGCTGAACGCCGTCTACGGGCGACGCGCGCTCTCCCGGGGGGCGGTCGTCGTCATCGTCTCGGACGGCTGGGAGCGCGACGACCCGGGGCTCGTCGGCCGCGAGATGGCGCGGCTCCAGCGGGCGGCGTATGCCGTCGTCTGGGTGAACCCGCTCAAGGGGAACCCCGAGTACCAGCCGCTCGCGGGAGGGATGCGCGCGGCGCTCCCCTACGTCGACCGCTTCCTCCCCGGCCATAATCTCCGCAGTCTCGAGGAGCTGGCGACCGTGCTCGCCGGCATCGAAAGGAGGCACGCGGCGTGAAGGAGATCCTGCCGGAGATCGACCGCTGGAGGGAGCAGGGGGAGAAGGTGGTGGTGGCGACGGTGGTGGCGACTCGCCGCTCGGCGCCTCGACCGATCGGCTCGAGCCTCGCCATCTCCGAGTCCGGGGAGATGTGCGGATCCGTCTCGGGGGGCTGCGTCGAGAGCGACGTCTTCGAGCATGCCCAGGAGGTGCTCGCGACGGGGGAGCCGAAGCTCCTCACGTACGGGATCTCCGACGACGAGGCCTGGAGCGTCGGGCTTCCCTGCGGGGGGGAGATCGACGTCTTCCTCGAGCGGGTCGAGTAGATGTCCCTCATCCACCGCCTCGCCGAGCTTCGGGCCTCCGAGGAGCGGGGCGTCCTCTTCACCTGCGTCGAGGGGCCGGAGGTTGGGAGGAAGGTGCTCGTCCTCGAGTCGGGCGAGCGGATCGGCGAGGGGCTCGAGGAGGCGGTCGCGCGCTTCGACGAGGTCCTCCGGCGAGGCCGGAACCGGCTGCTCGAGCTCTCCGACGGCTCGCGCGTCTTCGCCGAGTGGTACGGCCCGCCGCCGCGGCTCTTCGTCTACGGCGCGGTCGATACCGCGGAGGCGCTCTGCCGGGGCGCGAAGCTCCTCGGCTGGCGCGCGATCGTCGCCGACGCGCGGGCGAAGTTCGCGACCCGGGAGCGCATCCCGTCGGCCGACGAGCTCATCATCGCCTGGCCGCAGGAGGCGCTCGCGCAGGTCGCGCCCGACCACCAGACGGCGATCGTCGTCCTGACGCACGACGACAAGTTCGACGAGCCGGCGCTCATCGGCGCTCTCGAGACGGAGGCCTTCTACATCGGCGCTCTCGGCTCGCGCCGGAACCAGGAGCGCCGCCGGGAGCGGCTGCTCGAGGCCGGCGTCGACGAGGAGGCGCTCGAGCGGATCATGGGGCCGTGCGGGCTCGACATCGGGGCCGAGACGCAGGAGGAGACGGCCCTCTCCATCCTCGCCGAGATCGTCGCCGTCCGCGCCGGTCGCGAGGGCGGCTTCCTCAAGCACGGCCGCCAGCGCATCCACGCCGAGGTGGAGTAGCGATCGCCCGGGTCGCCTGGCTCGCGCTCGCCCCGGTGAAGGGGCTGCGCCTCGTGTCGGTCGAGTCGACCGCGCTCGGGCCGACGGGGATCGACGGCGACCGACGCTACCTCCTCGTCGACGCCGACGGGCGCCCCGTGAACGCGAAACGCTGCCCGCGCCTGCTGACGGTCGTGCCCGAGGTCGCCGGGGAGGGTCGGCTCCGCCTCCGCTTCCCGGACGGCACGGTGGCGGAGGGGGAGGTCGAGCTCGGCGGGCGGATCGTGACGACGCTCTACGGCGGCCCCATCGCCGGCCGCCTCGTCCTCGGCCCCTGGAGCGCGGCGCTCTCCGAGCACGCGGGCATGGAGCTTCGGCTCGTCCAGACGGAGCGCGAGGGCGAGGGCTTCGACCGCGGCGCGCGGGCGGCCGTCTCGCTCCTCTCGACCGGCTCGCTGCGCGCGCTCGCCGCCGCGGCCGGCGTCGAGGGACCGGTCGATGGGCGGCGCTTCCGGATGACGGTCGGCGTGGAGGCGGGCGAGCACGCGGAGGACGGGTGGCTCGGCCAACGGCTCCGCGTCGGCGGCGCCGTCCTCCTCCCTCGCGATCGGGTGGGTCGCTGCGCGGTCACGACCCGGCACCCGGAGACCGGGGAGCGCGACCTCGACACGCTCGCCGCCATCGCGTCCTACCGGGGAGACGTCGCGAGCGCGGAGCGGCTCCCCTTCGGCGTCTGGTGCGAGGTGCTCGAGCCGGGGCCGGTCGCGGTCGGCGACTCGGTCGAGCTCCTCGTCGACTGAGAGCTCCGTCGGCGCTCGGCTGTCCCAGGCCGGCGAGATGCTCGATCATCGATCATCTCGGCGCCGCGCGCGTAGTAGAGTCGGGCCGCAACTCTCCCCGACCGAAAGGGGGTCGACGTGACGAGCACCGACACGGGACTCGGGATCGACGCGAAGTCGGACGCGATCTACGAGCTCGTCGAGCGAGGGTCGTCGGTCGAGCGTCTCGCGACCGGCTTCACCTTCACCGAGGGGCCGATCTGGCACCCGAAGGAGCACTACCTCCTCTTCAGCGACATGCCGGCCGACATCCGCCGCAAGTACACGCCGGACGGCACCGTCGTCGAGGTCCGGAACTTCTCGAACAAGTGCAACGGGATGACGTACGACGCGGATCTCAACCTCCTCGTCTGCGAGCACGTGACGAGCTGCGTCGTCCGCGAGTCGCCCGCTGGCACGCGCGAGATCATCGCGCAGAACTACGAGGACGAGGAGCTGAACAGCCCGAACGACATCGTCGTCCACTCCTCGGGCGCGATCTTCTTCTCCGACCCCTGGTACGGGCGCTTCCCCGGCTTCGGCCATCCGCGCAAGCGGCGGCTCGGCTTCCAGGGCGTGTACAAGATCCCGCCCGGCGGCGGGCCCGACGACCTCGAGCTCGTCGTCCCGAGGGACGAGTTCGAGATGCCGAACGGGCTCTGCTTCTCGCCCGACGAGTCGCTCCTCTACATCAACGACACCCCCCGCGCGCACATCAAGGTCTGGGACTGCGACGCCGAGGGCAACCTCTCGAACGGGCGTCTCTTCTTCGAGGGGATCGGCTCGGGCGTCATCGAGGAGGGCATCCCAGACGGGATGAAGTGCGACGAGCGGGGGAACATCTGGGTCACCGGCCCGGGCGGGGTCTGGGTCATCTCCCCCGAGGGCGAGCACCTCGGCACGGTCCGCGTGCCCGAGAACGTCGGCAACCTCACCTGGGGAGGCGAGGACTGGCACACGCTCTACATCCCCGCGACCACCTCGCTGTACGCGATCCGCACGCTCGTCGGGCCGCGCCGCGAGCCGTACATGGGCTAGGAGGGACGGATGAACGAGGAAGGCCTCACGCTCGATCCCGCGCGCTGCGCGCTCATCATCCAGGATCTCCAGAACGACGTCATCGCCGAGGGCGGCGCCTTCGCCGACTCGGGCTCGCCGCAGCACGCGCGCGAGCAGAACGTCGTCGAGAACGTGAAGGCGCTCGCCGAGACGTGCCGCGCGAAGGGGATCCCGGTCATCCACGTCTGGTACGTCGTCGAGCCGGGCGCCCCGGGGCTCAAGCTCAACGCGCCGCTCTTCCAGGGGGTGAAGGACGCGAACGCGCTCGTCCGCGGCACGTGGGGCGCGGCCCCGGTCGAGGGGCTCGAGCCGAAGGAGGGCGACTTCGTCGTCGAGAAGATGCGGATGAGCGCCTGGCAGGGCACGAGGCTCGAGACGCTCCTCTCGGGGCTCGGGCGCGACACCGTCATCGTCACGGGCGCCTGGACGAACATGTCGATCGAGCACACCTCGCGCACCGGGGCCGACAAGGGGTTCTTCATGGTCGTCCCGGAGGACGGCTGCTCGACGATGAACGCCGACTGGCACAACGCGTCCATCAACTACGCCCTCCAGAACGTCGCCACCGTGACGACGTGCGCGGAGGTCACGCGGGCGCTCGGCTGAGCGCGGAGACGAGCTTCGGGGGTGCGCCGTCGCCTACGGCCGGCGGCCACCCCCGAGGGGCTTCAGCATGAAGGCGTGCGCCGCCGTCTTCTGGGGGGTGGGCCGGCCGCTCACGGTCGAGGTGGTCGACCTCCGCGAGCCGCGCGCAGGCGAGGTCGTCGTGCGCATGGCGGCCGCCGGGATCTGCGGCACCGACCTCCACTCGCTGCGGGGCGAGCTCCGGCGGCCGACGCCGATGGTGCTCGGCCACGAGGGCACGGGGGTCGTCGAGGCGGTCGGCGAGGGGGTCGAGCGGCTCGCGCCGGGCGACGAGGTCGTCCTCTCCTGGGCGCCCTCCTGCGGCGAGTGCTTCGACTGCGTGCGACGCCGCCGTCCGGCGGCGTGCCCGCGCCTCCACGCGGCGATCGGTGCGGGAACGCTCGTGGACGGCACGACCGGCATCTCGCTCCGCGGCGAGACCGTCTACCGCGGCACGGCGACGGGCTGCTTCGCCGAGCGCGTCGTCGTCTCCGAGCGGGTCGCGCTTTCGACCGGCGGCGCCGTGGCGCTCGAGGAGGCCGCCCTCCTCGGCTGCGCCGCGCTCACGGGCGTCGGCGCCTGCCTGTACGCGGCGCGGGTCGAGGCAGGCGAGTCGGTCGTCGTCGTCGGCGCCGGCGGCGTCGGCCAATTCGCCGTCCAGGGCGCGCGGATCGCGGGTGCCGAGACGATCGTCGCGATCGACCCGCTCGCGTCGCGCCGCGAGCTCGCGCTCGCGCTCGGCGCGACGCACGCCCTCGCGCCCGAGGAGGCGGAGGCGGAGCTCGCGGACATCCTCCCCGAGGGCGCCGACGTCGGCCTCGACGCCGTCGGCGAGCCGGCGACGACCGCCATGACGCTCGCGCTGACGCGGAGCGGCGGCCGGACGGTGCTCGTCGGCCTCCCGGCGGCAGGGGCCCGCCTCGACCTCGACCCCGCGCACTTCGTCCGCCGCGAGCGCTGGCTCACGGGCACGATGTACGGCTCAGAGGACCCGGCGGTCGCGCTCCCTGCCCTCCTCGCGCACGTGCGCGCCGGTCGGCTTCGGCTGGGGCCGCTCGTCGGGCCGATCTTCCGGCTCGAGGAGATCGAGGAGGCCGTTCGCGTCGCCCTCGCCGGGCCGCCCGGTCGGGTGCTCGTGACCCCCTGATGGCCGAGCAGGTCGAGCGGATGCGGGTCGCCTGGGTGGACACCGACGCCGGCGGGCGGATCCACTTCACGAACGCCTTCCGCTACGCGGAGGCGGCGGAGACGAGCCTCCTGCGCCGCCTCGGGATGCTCGAGCGCTGGGGCGACTACCCGCGCCGCCACGTCGAGGCGGAGTTCCTCCGTGTGCTCCGCTTCGAGGACGAGGTCGAGGTACGCCTGCGCGTCGAGCGCGTGGGGCGGACCTCGATCACGTACGCCTGGACGATCGAGCGCGACGGCGAGGTCTGCGTGCGCGGCCGGCACACGGTCGTGAGCGTCGACCGCGAGGGGAGGCCGGCGCCGCTTCCCGACGAGGTGCGGGCGGCGCTGTCCGGCTGAAGCGTGGAGGAGTCGCGACGGGGTTCACCTTCCTGGCGCAGGCGAAGCCGTTCGCACCGCGACGAGCAGGCGGCGAGGTACGACGATCCCGGAGCCTGGGGGAGCTCGCTTCTGCGCCCGGGGGTCGTCTCGCAGGTGGACGAGCGACGTCCCGAGGACCGTCAACACCGCCTCGATTATCGTTCGGCTCCGTGACCGCTGTCGAGGTGCCGCTCCTGCGCCGGCAGGCGTACGTCGACGGACGCTGGGTCGACGCCGACTCGGGCGCGACCTTCCCCGTGACGAACCCCGCGACCGGGGAGACGCTCGCGGAGGTCCCGCGCATGGGCGCCGCCGAGACGCGCCGCGCGATCGAGGCGGCAGCGCGGGCGCTCCCCGAGTGGAGGCGGCGCACGGCGAAGGAGCGGGCCCGCGTGCTGCGCCGCCTCGCCGACCTCATGCTCGCCCACGAGGACGAGCTCGCGCGGCTCATGGTGCTCGAGCAGGGCAAGCCGCTCGCCGAGGCGCGCGCCGAGGTCGCGTACGCCGCCTCCTTCTTCGAGTGGTTCGCCGAGGAGGGCAAGCGCGTGTACGGCGACACGATCCCGAGCCCCTGGCCGGAGAAGCGGATCCTCGTGACGAAGGAGCCGGTCGGCGTCACCGTCGGGATCACCCCCTGGAACTTCCCGGCCGCGATGCCGGCCCGCAAGGCGGCGCCCGCGCTCGCCGCCGGCTGCACGATGGTGCTGAAGCCGGCCGAGCAGACGCCCCTCTCGGCGCTCGCGATCGCGGCGCTCGCCGAGGAGGCGGGCTTGCCGCCGGGGGTCCTCTCCGTCGTCACCGGGGCGGCGGAGGATGCGCCCGTGATCGGGGCCGAGATGACGTCGAACCCGCTCGTGCGCAAGCTCGGCTTCACGGGCTCGACGGCGGTGGGCAAGCTCCTCATGGCGCAGTGCGCGGCGGGGGTGAAGAAGGTCTCGCTCGAGCTCGGCGGCAACGCGCCCTTCCTCGTCTTCGACGACGCCGACCTTGAGGAGGCGGTCGCGGGCGCGCTCCTCTGCAAGTTCCGGAACTCCGGGCAGACGTGCATCTCGGCGAACCGGCTCCTCGTCCAGGACGGCATCTTCGACGACTTCGTCACCGCCTTCACGGAGGCGGTGCGCGGGCTGAAGGTCGCGGACGGCTTCACCGAGGGCGTGCAGGTCGGCCCGCTCATCGACGAGCCCGCGCTCGAGAAGGTCGAGCGCCACGTCGCTGACGCCCTCGAGCGCGGCGGGGAGCTCCTCGTCGGCGGCGAGCGGATCGAGGGCCAGTTCTACCGGCCCTCCGTCATCGTCGGAGTCCCTGCCGACGCGGCGATGAGCTGCGAGGAGACGTTCGGACCGGTGGCGGGGATCGCCCGCTTCGAGACTGAGGAGGAGGCGGTGCGGGCGGCGAACGAGACCCCGTACGGGCTCGCAGCGTACTTCTACGCCCGGGACCTCGGGCGCGTCGTCCGCGTCGCCGAGGCGCTCGAGGCGGGGATCGTCGGCATCAACACGGGCCTCATCTCGACCGAGGTCGCGCCCTTCGGCGGCGTGAAGGAGTCGGGGATCGGGCGCGAGGGATCCTCGTACGGGATCGAGGAGTGGCTCGAGCTGAAGTACTGGGCGCTCGGTGGGATCGGAGCGCTGCCGTGATCGTCGAGGAGCGCGACTACCACGTCGCCACGGGGAAGCTGCCCGAGCTCCTCCGCCTCTACGAGACGGAGGGCGTCGCCCTCGCGCAGGAGTTCCTGGGGCGGCTCGTCGGCGCGTTCACGACCGACGTCGGCGAGCTCTCGACCTACACGCACATCTGGGCCTACGAGAGCTACGAGGATCGCGCGCAGCGGCGCGCGCGGCTCCAGGCCGATCCGCGCTGGCAGGCGTTCCTCGCGAAGATCCAGCCCCTCATCCACACGCAGCGCAACCGGATCCTCGTTCCCACGTCCTTCTCGCCCCTGCGCTGATGGGCGCGCTCGCAGGCAAAGTCGCGATCGTCACCGGCGGCGCGCGAGGGATCGGCGCCGCGATCGCGCGCGGGCTCGAGGCCCAGGGGGCGACAGTCGTGGTCGCGGATCTCGAGCCGCCCGAAGGTGGCATCCGCGCCGACGTCTCCTCCGAGGAGGACGTCGCGCGCATGGTCTCCGAGACGCTCGCCCGGCACGGCGGGATCGACATCCTCGTGAACAACGCGGGCCTCTACGCGTCCCTGCCCATGCGTCCCTTCACCGACATCCCGCTCGAGGAGTGGCGCCGGGTGATGGACGTGAACGTCGCCTCGATGTTCCTCACCTGCCGCGCCGTCGTTCCCGTCATGCGCGAGCGGGGCGGGGGGAAGATCGTGAACATCTCCTCGGGCACGCCCTTCCGCGGGGTGCCGTTCCTCCTCCACTACGTGACGAGCAAGGGCGCGATCGTCGCCTTCACCCGTGCGCTCGCGCGGGAGCTCGGCAAGGACGGCATCCACGTGAACTGCGTCGCTCCGGGGTTCACGATGTCGGACGGCGTGAAGGAGCACCCGGAGGTGATCGAGGCGCTCCGGGACGTCTCCATCGCCGCCCGGACGATCCAGCGCGACCAGGTGCCCGAGGACGTCGTCGGGGCAGTCGTCTTCCTCTGCACGCCGGCGGCCGACTTCATCACCGGGCAGACGATGGTCATCGACGGCGGCCAGTACTTCCATTGATCCTCGCCCTCTTCGAGCGCCCCGGCGGGGTGGAGACGGAGGAGGGGGCATGGGTCGTGTACGACCTCGAGCGGGACGAGGCGCGCTTCGGCGCCGCGTGCGTCGAGGGTCCCGCCCTCGTCTGGGTCGTGGCGAGGGATGGCGAGGAGCTCGCGGCCTTCCGTCCCGGGGTGCCGCTCGCCCGAGGCTCCGAGGAGCGACTCGATCCTCACCTTCAGGTCGAGCTCGAGCTCAGGGGAACGACGGAGCGCCTCCTGCGCTGCGACCGCGTCGACTTCCCGCCGGGGAGCGTCGCCTACCGGCACGTCCACCCCGGGCCGGGGGTCCGCAGGCTCCTCCACGGCGAGCTCACGATCGACCGCGGCGACGGCGCGCCGCGCACGTACCGCGCCGGGGAGGCGTGGTTCGAGGGCGCCGACGACCCCGTGCTCGCGACGGCGTCCGCGAGCGAGGAGACGGCCTTCGTGCGCGTCCTCCTCCTCCCGGCCGAGTGGGCGGGACGGCGGACGATCCGCTACCTCGATCCTGCCGACGAGGCGCGCCCGAAGCTCCAGCGGGCGACGATCCTCCTCGAGGAGCCGCTCCGGCTGTGACCCGAACGGGCGGGCGCATCCTCGTCGACCAGCTCGAGCTGAACGGTGCCGAGGTCGTCTTCTCGCTCCCGGGGGAGAGCTTCTTGCCCGTCCTCGACGCGCTCCTCGACTCGCCGATTCGGCTCGTCACCTGCCGCCACGAGCAAGGTGCGGCGAACGCGGCCGAGGCGTACGGGAAGCTCACCGGTCGGCCCGGCATCTGCATCGTCACCCGCGGGCCGGGCGCGACGCAGGCTGCGGTCGGCGTGCACACGGCGCGCCAGGACTCGACGCCGATGCTCCTCCTCGTGGGCCAGGTGCCGCGCTCGTTCCGCGGCCGGGAGGCGTGGCAGGAGCTCGACTACCGCGCGGCCTTCAGCGGCATCGCGAAGGCAGCGTGGGAGGTGGACTCGGCGGAGCGGATCCCCGAGCACGTCGCCCGCGCGTACGCGCTTGCGCTCTCGGGCCGTCCGGGGCCGGTCGTGCTCGCGCTCCCCGAGGACGTGCTCGCGGCGGAGGCGGACGTCCCCGACGGCGCTCCCGTGCGCGTCCCGCAGGCAGCGCCTCGCCCCGCCGACCTCGCGCGGCTCGGGGAGCTCCTCGCTGCCGCCGAGCGTCCGCTCGTCGTCGTCGGCGAGGGCGGCTGGACGGCGCAGACCGGGGAGGACGTCCTCGCCTTCTGCGAGGCGAGCGAGCTGCCCGTGGCCACGTCCTTCCGCTGCCAGGACTTCGTCGACAACCGCTCTCCCTCCTACGTCGGGGTGCTCGGGGTCGCGATGGACGACGCGCTCGCGGCGCGGCTGCGCGACGCCGACCTCGTGCTCGCCATCGGTGGCCGTCTCGGCGAGGTCGTGACGCGGCGCTACACGCTCCTCGAGCCGCCGAGGCCGCGGCAGGCGCTCGTCCACGTGCACCCCGATCCGGACGAGCTCGGTCGCGTCTACGAGCCGACGCTCGGGATCGTCGCCGCGCTCCCCGCCTTCGCGGCCGAGCTCCGCGAGATGGGGGTGACCGCGCCCCGCTGGCGGGAGTGGACGCGCGCCGCGCGGGCAGACTACGAGGCGAACCTCCGTCACGAGCCAATGGAAGGCCCGGTCGACCTCGGCGAGGTCATGGCCTGCCTCCGTCGACGGCTTCCGCCGGATGCCATCCAGACGTGCGGCGCGGGGAACTTCACCGTGTGGGCCCACCGGTTCTGGGAGTTCCGGGAGTTCGGCACGCAGGCCTGTCCACGCTCGGGCTCGATGGGCTACGGCCTCGCCGCCGCGGTCGCTGCGAAGCTCCTCCACCCGACCCGCGTCGTCGTCTGCTTCACGGGCGATGGTGACTTCGTCATGAGCTCCCCTGAGCTTGCGACCGCGGTGCAGTACGGGCTGCCGATGGTCATCCTGCTCGTGAACAACGGGATGTACGCGACCGTGCGCATGCACCAGGAGCGGCTCTACCCTGGGCGGGTGATCGGAACCGACCTCCGCAACCCGGATTTCCCCGCGCTCGCGCAGGCGTACGGCGCCTACGCCGAGCGCGTCGAGCGGACGGCGGACTTCGAGCGCGCGCTCGAGCGCGCGCTCGCCGCTCGCCGCCCAGCGCTCCTCGAGCTCCCCGTCGACCCCGAGCGGATCAGCCCACGCGTCACGCTGAGCGGGCTCCGAGCGAGGGCCGGCTCGTGAGGAGGGAGATCCGCGTCGAGGGGCTCGCGGAGCCGATCTCGCACTACACGGATGCGGTGCAGGCAGGCGACCTCCTCTTCGTCTCCGGCATCATCGCCGTCGATCGGGAGGGGAGGCTCGTCGGGGGAGACGACGTCGTCGCGCAGACGCGGCGGGTCTTCGCGAGCATGGAGCAGGTCCTCGCTGCAGCGGGCTGCGGGTTCCAGGACGTCGTGAAGGTGACGATCTTCCTCACCGACATCGACGACCGCGCGAGGATCAACCCCGTGCGGAAGGAGGTCTTCGGGAAGACGCGCCCTGCCTCGACGCTCGTCGAGGTACCACGCCTCGCCGTCGAGGGGGCGAAGGTCGAGATCGAGTGCGTCGCGCTCGTCCCGCGCTGAGCGGTGTCGGAGCCGACCCTCTACCTCTTCGACGGCTCGAACCTCTTCCACGCCGGGTCGTTCGGAACGAGGGAGGAGCTCGTCGACGTCCTCGCGAGCTACCTCGCCCTCCGCGGCGCGCGCGGTGTCGTCGTCTTCGACGGAGCCGGGGAGGAGCGGAGCATCGGGCCGCTCGCGATCCGGTTCGCGCGCCACGCAGACGACCTCCTCGAGCGTCTCGCCGCGGAGCACCGACGGGCGGAGCGCGTCCGTCTCGTCTCGTCCGACCGCGTGCTGCGCAGCGTCTCCGGGCGCGAGGTCGAGAAGGTCGCCTCGCGGCTCTTCCTCGCGGAGCTCCTGCCGACGCGCCACCGCGAGCAGGAGGGACGAGGCACCGGAGGGCGGCTCGGCGAGCGGCTCGACGAGGCGACGCGCGCGCGGCTCGAGCGGCTCCGGCGGGGCGAGGCCGACGAGGGGTAGGAGGCGGAGTCCCGGTCGCGCTGCGGCACGCTGTCCGGGACCTCCGCCGCGACGCCCGCCTGCGCTCCTGGCCTGCCGGTGCGGAGGAAGGTCGCGTCCCGTCGTGGGAGCCGCACGCGAGCCTCGCCTCCCAGGGCCAGCCCCCTCGACGGTGCGGGAGCCCTGCGGCGAACGCTGCCACGATAGCAGGGGAGCGTGCGTTCGGCTGGAGGGCTCGGGTCGGCTGAGTGTGGGGCCTGCCTGACGGCAGGGAGCGTTCCGATCAGGATGATCGATCCGCAAAAGACTTGTAACGCACGGAGGATCCTGCTAGGTTCGTGCTCAACTTCAGCCTGAGACTTGACCACGACGCTCAGGTGGAGGATCGGAGACGCGAAGCGAAGAGCGACCGAACGGGGGTGCCACATGTCGGCTCGCATCGATGCAGCACCGAGAGGAGAACGGAACGCTCGGCGAGAGGTCGAAGACCTCCAGCTCGTGCTCAAGGCGCGAAACGGAAGCCACCACGCGCTCGAGACGCTCCTGCGCCGGTACGCGGGCTTCGTTCGGCTGAAGGCGAGCTCGTACTTCCTCGCGGGCGGCGAGCCCGAGGATCTCGTCCAGGAGGGGATGATCGGGCTCTACAAGGCGGTACGCGACTTCCGGCCGGACAAGGAGACCTCGTTCCGCAGCTTCGCGGAGCTCTGCGTGACCCGGCAGATCATCACCGCCATCAAGTCGGCGACGCGCTACAAGCACGCCCCGCTCAACACGTACGTCTCCTTCAGCCACACCCCGGCCGGGCAGGACGCGGACAGCGACTGCACCCTCGGGGACGCGCTCCCAGGGCCGAGCGTCGAGGAGCCCTCGGTCCGCGTCATCTCGACCGAGGAGCTCCAGAGCCTCGTCTTCGCTCTCGGTACGGGACTGTCGGCGCTCGAGTCGCAGGCGCTCCGCCTCTACCTCGAGGGGAACTCGTACGAGCAGATGGCGGAGGAGCTCGGCTGCGACACGAAGACGATCGACAACGCGCTCCAGCGGGTGAAGCGGAAGATCATCGCCCACCAGCGCTCGCGCGAGGTGCTCGCGTAGCTCGCGGACGCTCGCCCCGCCTGAGGGGCCGCTCCGTGCCAGCGCCCGCCCCTTCCCGGCTCGAAGCCGGAGGTGGGACTCGAACCCACGGCCGCTCGCTTACAAGGCGAGTGCTCTACCAGCTGAGCTACTCCGGCGCCGCGCCCACAGAGTACGCAGTCGCGACCACGGGGAGCCGCCGCAGCCAGGCGGCTCTCGGGTTGCGACGGGCGCTCGGCGGGGAGATACTGCCCCGATGCACTCGACGCAAGCGACGAGCGAGCGACTGCTCGCGGATCGCGCTCGCTTCGTGGCGCGGGGCGTGGCGACGCCGCGGCTCGTCGTCGCGCATGCCGAGGGCGCCCGCATCACCGACGTCGACGGCCGCGTCTTCATCGACTTCGCGGGTGGCATCGGCTGCCAGAACACGGGCCATCGCCTCCCGGCGGTCGTCGAGGCGATCAAGGAGCAGGCAGATCGGTACCTCCACCAGTGCTTCATGGTCGGGGTGTACGAGCCGTACGTCGAGGTCTGCCGCCGCCTCGCGGAGCTCTCGCCCTGCGCGGGCGACGAGCAGCGAACGATCCTCGTCAACTCGGGAGCGGAGGCGGTCGAGAACGCCGTGAAGATCGCGCGCGTCGCCACCGGCCGGCCGGCGGTCGTCGTCTTCGACAACGCGTTCCACGGGCGCACGCTCCTCGCGATGACGATGACGAGCAAGGTGCGGCCGTACAAGGCCGGCTTCGGCCCCTTCGCACCTGAGGTGTACCGCGCCCCCGCGCCCTACCCGTACCACGGCGTCTCCTCGGACGACGCGATCGCCGGGCTCGAGCACCTCTTCAAGGCGGACGTCGATCCCGAGACGGTCGCGTGCGTCGTCCTCGAGCCCGTCCAGGGAGAGGGAGGCTTCGTCCCGATGCCGCCCGACTACCCGGCACGGCTCCAGGCGCTCTGCCGCGAGCACGGGATCCTCTACGTCGACGACGAGGTGCAGGCGGGCGTCGGGCGGACCGGGAGGATGTGGGCGATCGAGCACTACGAGGGCGTCGAGCCGGACCTCCTCGTCTCGGGGAAGTCGATCGGTGGCGGCCTCCCGCTTGCGGGCGTCACCGGCCGGGCGGAGGTGATGGACGCCGTTCCGCCGGGAGGACTCGGGGGCACGTTCGGCGGCAACCCGCTCTCCTGCGTCGCCGCGCTCGCCGTCCTCGACACGGTGACGGCGGACGGGTTCCTCGAGCGCGCGACTGCGCTCGGCGAGCGGCTCCGTGCCCGCCTCGAGCAGATCGCCTCGCGCGCTGCCGACATCGGCGAGGTGCGCGGGCTCGGGCCCATGCTTGCGTTCGAGTTCCGGGAGCGCTCGCCGGAGCGCGCGCAGGCGGTTGTCACGGCCGCGTTCGAGCGGGGGCTCGTGCTCCTCTCCTGCGGCCTCTACGGCAACGTCATCCGCCTCCTGCCGCCGCTCACGATCTCCGACGAGGAGCTCGACGAGGGGCTCTCGATCCTCGAGGAGTCGCTCGCAGCCTGAGAGCGGTCCTGGGGGCGGCGCTCGAGCACCGAGCCAGGTCGCTCCCGCGCGCGCTAGGG
>JAVQXS010000368.1:0-2093 GCA_033578065.1 Thermoleophilia bacterium | reverse complement strand
GCGATCGCGGCTCAGCCGACGATCCTCGCCGAGCCGCGCATCCCTGCCGCCGCGTGCGGGTCGCAGAGGAAGCGCAGCAGCCCCGGCCGCGTGAGCGCCACCCTCCACGTCTGCGCCCCGACGAAGGGGAGCGTCGTCGCGCGGTTGAAGCCGGGCGCGACGAGCCGCGCGTTGTGGATGCGCGAGCGGTCGCGGACGAGGACGGTGTACGTGCCGACCTTCACCTGCTTCACGTCAGCTCCCTGCGCCGTCCGCAGGGTGATCGTGAAGCCCGGACCCGAGGTGAGGACGAGACGCGACCTCGGCGTCACGATCGACGGTGGTGTCGCCGACGGCGCCCCAACGGTGAATGTCCCCCGCATCGAGGTCGGGTGGGGATCGCAGAGGTACGTGTACGTCCCCTCGCGCAGGGTCACCGTCCACGTCTCCGTCCCCGTCCCCTCGACCGACGTCGCGCGGTCGACGCCTGGTCCCCGGAGGTGGAAGTTGTGGATGTCCGAGAGGTCGCGGACCTCGATCTCGTACGTGCCCGGGTCGAGGCGGGTGACCGAGGCGCCCTGCGCGTCGCGCAGCGTGATCGTGAAGCCCGGCCCGACCGTGCCGACGAGCTTCGTCGCCTGCGTTAGAGCGCCCGTTCCCGACGTGACGCCGAGGAGGAGCGCCCCTACCCCGAGGAGGGCCGCGAGCGCTGCTGCCCGAGCCATGCCGGCAGGCTACCTCCATGTACTTGCGCTGTCAAGCGCATGGAAGGCACGAGACGGGCTCACGCGCGGAGCTCGGCCGCGAAGCCCCGCGCGAGCGCAGCGACGATGCGGGCACGCAGCTCGGCTGCCTCCTCGTCCGTGAGCGTGCGCTCCGGGGACTGGAAGGCGAGGCGGAGGGCGACGGACTTGCGCCCCTCGCCCACCTGCGGGCCCCGGTAGACGTCGAAGACGCGCACGTCGCTCAGGAGCGGACCCGCCGCGGCGCGGGCAGCGTCGACGAGCGCACCGACCTCGACCTCCTCGTCGACGGCGACCGCGAGGTCTTGGCGCACGGCGGGGTACGTGATGACGTCCTCGTAGACGACGCGCTCGGGAACCGCCGCACAGAGGTCGGCGAGGTCGAGCTCGAACGCTCCCCACGAGCCCTCCAGCAGCGTCGGGTGGAGCTCCCCGAGCCAGCCTGCGCCGGTGACCCCGGCCTTGCCCGGGTGGAGGAGCTCGTGCTCACCGCGCTCGACTCGGAGCTCGAGGTGGAGCGCCTCGTAGAGCGTCTCGAGAACCCCCTTCGCCACCGCGAACCCTCCGCGGAGGATGGCGCCGACCCGCCAGCGCTCGTCGGGAAGCTGCTCGTCGGTGGGGAGGTAGACACGAGCGATCTCGAAGAGACGAACGTCGTCGGCACCCGCGTCGAGGGCCGTGCGGACAGCGGAGACGAGGCTGGGCACGATCGTCGTCCGCAGGATCGCCTGGTCGGCGCTCAGGGGGTCGGGGAGCCGGAGCGCATCCGGCCGCGGATCCCAGGCGACGAGGCTCCACGTGTACGCCTCGGAGAGTCCGGCCCCGACGAGCACGTCCTCGACGAGGCGCCGGAGGCGCTGCTCCTTCGTCAGCCGGCCGCGGACATGGCGCCGGAGCGGCATCGTGTGCGGGACCCGGTCGAGCACGGCGCGCGCGACCTCCTCGACGAGGTCGACCTCCCGAGTGACGTCGCGGGCGCGCCACGTGGGGACGGTGACCTCCCACGCGTCCCCTCCGGGGAGCTCGACGAGCGCGAAGCCAAAGCCCTCGAGGAGCGCACGCTGCTCCGGCTCCGAGACCTCAAGACCGAGAACCCGGCTCGCCCTCGCCGGCCGGAAGCGAACGAGCGGCCGCTCGGGAAGCCCGGAGTGGACGTCGACGTGCCCGGTCATCCGAGCCCCAGCGAGGTCGACGAGGAGCCGGCTCGCGAGGACCGCCGCAGGCGCGGCGAGGTGGGGATCGACGCCCTTTTCCCAGCGGTTCGAGCTCTCGGTGCGGAGCGCGAGGCGCTCGGAGGAGCGGAGGATGCCGAGCGGCTCGAAGCTCGCCGCCTCGAGGAGCACCTCGGTCGTGTCGTCGGTGACCTCGCTC
>JAVQXS010000367.1:0-2095 GCA_033578065.1 Thermoleophilia bacterium | reverse complement strand
CCGGGCGTTCCTCGACGGCCTCACCGAGACGTGACGAGCCGGCCCGTCCTCCTCTACGACGCCGACTGCCGGCTCTGCCGCTTCGCGGAGCGCATCGCCCTCCTCCTCGATCGAGACGAGCGGCTCGCAGTCCTCCCGCTCCGCGATCCCGCTGCGGAGGGCCTCCTCGCGTCGCTCGCGCCCGAGGAGCGGTACGCGAGCTGGCGACTCGCCCGACCCGACGGCTCCCTCGTCGGCTACGGGGCCGGCGTTCCCGAGCTCCTGCGGGCGACGCGGCTCGGTCGGCCGCTCGGATGCGTGCTCGGGCTCGTTCCAGCGCCCGCGCTCGATCGCTCCTACCGGCTCGTCGCCCGCCACCGCGGCCGGCTCGGCCGCCTCGTGCCGGACTGCCCCGTGCGTCGTCTCCACCCCTGACAGCGCGCGCTCACCTTTTTCCCTGGAAGACCACCACTTCTTTCCCCACGTGGCCGCGTCGCGTAGCAACGATCGAGCCGATGCTGCGACGCCCGACACCCCTCCTCTGCGAGCTCCACGCCCACACGACGTGGAGCGACGGGGAGCTCACCGTCGCCGAGCTCGTCGATCTCTTCGGGCGGCGCGGCTTCGACGTGCTCTGCGTCACCGACCACACGGTCCGCGAGGACGACCCGTGGAAGGAGCTCGAGACGTGGCCAGGCGACGGCGTGACGGAGGAGACCTTCGGCGCCTACCTCGACGAGATCGAGCGCGAGGCCGAGCGGGCGCTCTCGCGCTACGGAATGCTCGTCGTCCCCGGGCTCGAGCTCACCTTCAACGACGTCGATCCCCGCGAGGCAGCGCACGCGGTAGCGATCGGCCTTCGGAGCTTCGTCTCCGTGACCGCCGGGATCGCGGAGGCGATCGAGTCGGCCGCCATGGCCGGCGCCGCGCTCGTCGCGGCGCACCCGAACGGACGCGGCCCGCAGCCGCGGACGACGCGCCTCACGCAGCGCTTCGCCTACGACGAGGCGCTGCGGAGGCGCGTCCATCGCTTCGAGCTCTTCAACCGCACGCGCCTGTACCCGTGGATCGCCGAGAGCGGGCTCCCCGGCATCGCCGCCGGCGACGTCCACCGGCCGGAGCACCTCGGCGGCTGGAAGACGCTCGTCCCTGCGGAGCGCGACGAGGAGGCGCTCGTCTCGTACCTCCGCTCGCCTCGGCCCGTCTACCTTGCTCTCCTGGAGGCGCGCGAGGAGCGCCTCGCCGCGTAGCGGCAGCAACGATCTCGAGCCTCCGAGTAGAGTTCGCCTCGTGGCGATCGCGGGCACGACGCGCACGCTCCCCTGGAGCTGGTACACGGATCCTGCGACCTTCGAGCTCGAGCGGGAGACGATCTTCCGTCGTCACTGGCAGTACGTCGGCCACCTCGGCGAGCTCCCCGAGCCGGGCTCGTTCGCCACCTCGCAGCTCGCGCACCTGCCGATCGTGCTCACACGCGACGGGAGCGGCACCGTGCGAGCGTTCCTCAACGTGTGCCGTCATCGAGGGGCGCTCGTCTGCGAGGGCGCCGGCCGGCGTGCGACGCTCCAGTGCCCGTACCACGCGTGGACGTACGGCCTCGATGGACGTCTCCTCTCCGCCCCCCGCCTCGCTCGGGAGGGGGACGACGAGGAGGGGGAGCTCGGCCTCCTCCCCCTCCGTCTCGAGACTTGGGGGCCGTTCCTCTTCGCGTGCGCGAGCGACGACGCGAGCCCGCTCGCCGAGGTCCTCGGCGACGCGCCGGAGCGCATCGCCGCCGCAGGGATCGACGTCGACGCGCTCCGGTTCGTCCGACGAGCGGAGGTCGAGCTCGCGGCGAACTGGAAGGTCGTCGCCGAGAACTTCCTCGAGTGCTACCACTGCCCGACGGCGCACCCCGGCTTCTCGGCGGTGATGGACGTCTCTCCCGATGCCTACCTGCTCGAGGCGAGCGGCCTGCGGATGACGCAGCACGGGCCCCCACGGGCGGAGCCGAGAGGGTCGTACGATCCGCGCGGATCCGTCGAGCGCGGCCAGTTCTACCTCTTCTTCCCGGGCACCGTCATCAACGTCATGCCCGGCCTCCCCAACCTCTCGATCGGCCCCATCCTCCCGCTCT
>JAVQXS010000366.1:0-2101 GCA_033578065.1 Thermoleophilia bacterium | reverse complement strand
CGGATGGATGTCATCCACAAGGAGTCGCTCTGCATCATGTGCGGCTGCTGCGTCTCCGAGTGCAACTCGATGGAGGCCGATCCCGACTTCCTCGGGCCGGCGGCGCTCGCGAAGGGCTTCCGCTTCGTCGGCGATCCCCGCGACCGCGCTCGGGTCGAGCGGCTCCAGGCGTACTCCGGCAAGCACGGCATCTGGGACTGCACCCGCTGCTACTTCTGCAACGAGCGCTGCCCGAAGGGCGTCGACCCCCGCGACGCGATCGCGAAGCTCGGCGCGGAGGCGATGCGCGAGGGGATCGACTCCGACATGGGCGCGCGCCACGCGAGGTGGTTCGTCACCTCGGCGAAGACGACCGGCTGGCTGCGGGAGACCGAGCTCGTGCCGAAGACGCAGGGCGTCGTCCGCTCCCTGCGGGAGATCGGGTTCGCGATGCGCCTCCTCCGGCACGGGAAGGTGCCCCCGCCCTTCCCGCCGCACGTCGCGAAGGACGTCGACGAGGCGCGGCGCCTGTACGAGCTGACGAGGAGGGAAGGCCGGCCCGGAGCCAGCGGCATCGTCCAGCTCGAGAAGCCGCTCGGCCGGCTCGAGGCGGCGGGGCACGACGGGTTCGAGGAGGCCGCGGCCCGGGGCCCCTACGGCCCTGGCTCCTTCCCGAGGCCGTACCTTCCGGGCGAGGAGGCGACGATGGAGGAGGACGCGACGACGTGAGACGGGTTGCCTACTACAAGGGGTGCCTCGCCTCCCTCTCGGCGAAGGAGCTCGACGTCGCGACGAAGGCGCTCGCGCCGAGGGTCGGACTCGAGCTCGAGGAGCTCGAGTCCGTCACGTGCTGCGGGGCGGGCGACATCCACGAGGCGGAGCCCGACTACTACCTCCACCTCAACGCGCGGATCCTCGCCTACGCGGAGGCGACGGGGACGGACACGCTCATGACCGTCTGCAACGTCTGCACCCTCAACCTGCGCCAGGCGAACCATGCGCTCCGCGGCGACGCGGCGCTCCTTCGGCGCGTGAACCGGAACCTCGTCGAGGTCGGGGCCCCTCCCTACTCGGGCGCGGTCGAGGTGCTGCACTTCCTCTGGCTCGTCGCCGCGGGCGAGGGCTACGAGCTCCTGAAGAAGGCGGCGCACAAGGGCTTGCGGGGGCTCAAGATCGCGCCCTTCTACGGCTGCCAGATCCTCCGACCCTCGAAGCTCCTCGGCTTCGAGGATCCCGACCGCCCGGAGTCGCTCGAGCGCATCATCGAGGCGTGCGGGGGCGAGGCGGTCGACTACCCCGCGAAGGTGAAGTGCTGCGGCTTCCCGATCATCCAGGCGCGCGAGGAGGTCGCGCTCGCCGAGCTCGTCCAGCCGCTCGAGCAGGCGGCCGCGGCGGGCGCCGACGCGATGGTGACGCCGTGCCCGCTCTGCCACCTCTCGCTCGACGCCTGGCAGTCGAAGCTGCGAAAGCAGACGGGCAAGGACCTCCAGATGCCGGTGCTCCACCTCGCGCAGCTCATCGGCGTCGCCGCGGGCCTCGACGAGGCGGAGCTGAGGTTCCGACGCCACGTCGTCTCCGTCGAGCCCCTCGTCGAGAAGCTCGCGGTCTGACCTCCAGCGAGCGCGACGCCGCGACCCTCGCTCTGACCGGCGGTGACGGCGGTCGGCTCCGGCGCGCGCGGACGCTCGGCGAGCGGCGGTGAGCGCGCCCGCCGCCCGCGCGCGACGCGACCGATCCGATCCGCCGGGCGGGAGATGATGCGACCGTGCACTGGCTCTCCGCCTCGGCTGCGCTCGTCGCCTGCGCCGTCCTCGCCTGGGGCTGGTTCGAGGCAGGCTGGCTGCGGCGGCGCATCGTCGAGGTCGAGCTCGAGGGCGTGCCCGCGGAGCTCGACGGCCTCCGCATCGCCCACCTCTCCGACCTCCACCTCGGGGTCGTCGGGCGGGGCCCGCGTGCAGCGACGGAGGCGGTCGAGTGGGTCCGGGAGCGGAGACCGGACCTCGTCTGCGTCACGGGCGACCTCCTCTCGCGACGCTCCGGCCTGCCCGCGCTCGCCCGGCTCCTCCGTCAGCTCGCGCCGTGCCTCGTCGTCCTCGGCAACCACGATCTCGACGCGACTCGC
>JAVQXS010000365.1:0-2108 GCA_033578065.1 Thermoleophilia bacterium | reverse complement strand
CCAGTCGATGCTCACCGGAGAGCCCGTCCCCGTCGACGTCGGGCCGGGCTCCGAGGTGGCGGGGGCGACGATCAACACGTACGGACGGCTCGTCGTCCGTGCGACGAAGGTCGGCGAGGAGACGGCGCTCGCGCAGATCGCCCGGCTCGTCGCCGAGGCGCAGTCCGGGAAGGCGCCGATCCAGCGTCTCGCCGACCGCGTCTCCGCGGTGTTCGTGCCGGCAGTGCTCGTCCTCGCGCTCGCCACGCTTGTCGGCTGGCTCGCCTTCACGGGCGACGCGTCCCGCGCCGTCACGGCGGCGGTCGCCGTGCTCATCATCTCCTGCCCCTGCGCGCTCGGGCTCGCGACGCCGACGGCGCTCATGGTTGGGACGGGGCGGGGCGCCCAGCTCGGGATCCTCTTCCGCGGGCCGGAGGTGCTCGAGCGCACGCGCCGGATCACGACCGTCGTCCTCGACAAGACGGGCACGCTGACCGAGGGGAGGATGACGCTCGCCGAGGTGACGCCGCGTGACGGGGTCTCGCGCGACGAGGCGCTCCGGCTCGCCGGAGCGCTCGAGGCGGCCTCCGAGCACCCGATCGCGCAGGCGGTCGCGGCCGCCGCGCGCGCGGAGGTCGGGGAGCTGCCGGCGGTGAGCGCGTTCCGCAGCGAGCCTGGGATCGGGGTCTCCGGGCTGGTCGACGGCCATCGGGTCGAGGTCGGCCGTGCGAACGGCGCGATCGTCGTCTCCTGGGACGGCGTCGAGCGCGCGACCTTGACCGTACGCGACGAGGTGAAGGAGACGAGCGCGGAGGCGATCCGCGCCCTCCGAGCGCTCGGGCTCGAGCCGCTCCTGCTCACCGGCGACGCGCGCGAGACGGCGGAGCGCGTCGCAGCGGAGGTCGGGATCGAGCAGGTACGCGCGGAGGTCTACCCGCAGGACAAGGTGGCCGAGGTTCGTCGCCTCCAGGAGGCCGGGGAGGTCGTCGCCTTCGTCGGCGACGGGGTCAACGACGCGCCTGCGCTCGCGCAGGCCGACCTCGGGATCGCGATCGGCACGGGCACCGACGTCGCGATCGAGGCCTCCGACGTCACGCTCGTCTCCGGCGACCCGCGTGCCGTGGCCGATGCGGTCGCGCTCGCCCGACGAACGCTGCGCACGATCAGGGGGAACCTCTTCTGGGCGTTCGCCTACAACGTCGCTGCCATCCCGCTCGCGGTGGCGGGGCTCCTCAACCCGATGATCGCAGCCGCCGCCATGGCGCTCTCGAGCCTCTTCGTCGTCTCGAACTCGCTGCGGCTGCGACGGTTCCGGTCGCTGCGGGAGCGGGCAGCGTGAACGCGACGCCCGAGCGCGGGTACGCGCGCGAGAAGGATGCGCTCGTGAAGCGCCTCCGCCGGATCGAGGGCCAGGTGCGAGGGATCGAGCGGATGCTCGAGGAGGACCGCTACTGCATCGACATCCTGACGCAGATCTCCGCCGTCACGACCGCGCTCGAGAGCCTCGCCTTCCGCATCCTCGACGACCACGTGAGCCACTGCGTCGCGAGCGCGCTCGCCTCCGGCGACCCGGAGGAGGCGGAGCGGAAGGGCCGCGAGCTCCTCGAGGCGGTGCACCGCTTCAGCCGTGCCCGGTAGCTCAGCCGCGCGCCGTCACTGGTGAGACCAGCAGGCGGTGGCGGGTCAGACCAGGAGGTCGTCCGAGGGGTCGCGCTCGCCGCGGCGCTCGGCGAGGAGGTCCCGCAGGCCCTCGATCCCCCCGTAGCCCTGGAGCTCGAGCACCTGGTCGAGCTTGCCGAGGACGGCGAGCGCCGGCTCGCGGGGGATCGGCGTGAAGCCGGTCGGCGCCTCGGCGAGCGCTCGCACGCCCCGCTCGATCACCTCGACCTCCCACGGGTAGAGGGCGACGACGACGGCCTCGGCGTTCCACGCGTCACGGTTGTGGCCCATGACGCCTCTTCAATCGGCGTCGCCGCCCTCGAAGTTGAGGGGGGCAGCCGGCGCCCGGCGCTCAAGATGCTTCAGCGATAAAGCAAAGACTTGACAATCGCTGCCCTTCCTCACTACGATGGCGCCGTGGCCGTCGTCGCCGAGGAGCTCATCGAGGAGGCCGCGCGGCGGTTCGCCGT
>JAVQXS010000364.1:0-2110 GCA_033578065.1 Thermoleophilia bacterium | reverse complement strand
GCACTGGCTTCCCAAGCCAGGTGTCGCGGGTTCGAATCCCGTCGTCCGCTTCACGCGAGCGACTGGAGCAGGAGCCTCTCCCGGCGAGCGCACCGAGCCGCGTGCGCAGGAGGGGCGTCCGACCGGCACGGAAGCGTGCCTCGCCTCGGCACGGGGCCGCACCCGACCCATCGTCTCGGCCGGCTCGAGCGTTGCGTGGCGCGGCCGAGAGGTCACAGGCGTGCCTGACGCCGTCAGCCGTCGGTGGCATCCTCCGGCGGTGGCGACGGGGTGCCAGTGACATCCGCGGTCGGTGCCTCCTTCTGGACGTGGCTCGCGCTCGCAGCGGGCGCGGTCGTCGCCCTCAACGTCCTCCTCGTGGTCGCGCTCGCCGTCCTCGCCCGCTCGCGAGAGGACGACGAGGGACTCGAGTAGCTCAGCGCCCGAGCACGGAGAGTGGCACCGCTCCCTCGAGGAGTGCCCGGCCCACGATCGCGCCCTCGCACCCGACCGCCTCCACGGCCTCCAGATCCTCCACCGAGCGGATGCCACCTGCTGCGAGGACGCCGTGGCCGAGACCCTGCACAGCCGTCTTGAGAAGGGGGAGGTCGGGCCCCGCAAGCGTCCCGTCGCGCTCGACGGCCGAGCAGAGGATCCGCGAGACCCCAGCCTCCCGGCAGCGGGCGAGTGCCTCCTCGACCGCGAGCCCCGTCTCGCCGGTCCAGCCGCGCGCGACGACCCGTCCCCCGCGGACGTCCACTGCGACGACGAGCCGCTCGCCAAGAGCCGCTGCGAAGCCCGCCAGCGCCCTCGCGGACTCCCACGCTGCTGTGCCGACGACGACGCGCTCGGCGCCCACGGCAAGGAGCGCCTCCGCGTCGCCGATCGTCCGGATGCCCCCGGCCGCCTGCACCCGTGCGGGGCGAGCCGCAGCGACGAGGCGGCGCACGAGCTCTGGCCGGCAGCGCCCGCTCCGCGCCCCGTCGAGGTCGACGACGTGGATCGTGCGGGCTCCTGCCTCGGCGAAGCGCCGCGCGAGGGCGACCGGATCGGGCTCGCGGGCGACGACGCGGTCGAACGCGCCCTGCTCGAGCCGCACCGCCTCCTCGCCCAAGAGGTCGACGGCTGGGAGAACCTCGAACCGAGCGTCGTCGCCCCCGCCGAGCCTCCTCGCCTCGTTCTTGCGTAGTACCATGCTACTACGATAGAGTAGACGACGACGATGGCGAGCGAGCCTCGACATGCCGGACGACCGAGCCCGGGACGACGGAGCCCAGGAGACGAACGAGGGCAGGAATGGCTGACGGACGAGACGATCGACCTCCTCGAGACCGTGCGGTCGCTCGAGACGACCGAGGAGCTCGCGCGCTTCCTCCGCGACCTCTGCACGCTCGGGGAGCTCGAGGCGATGACGCATCGCTGGCAGGTGGCGAAGCTCGTCGACGAGGGGCTCCCCTACCACGAGGTGGCACGGCGCACGGGCGCCTCGACGACGACGGTGACGCGCGTGGCGCACTGGCTTCGCCGGGGGGAGGGCGGCTACCGGCTGGCGCTCGATCGCCGGCGGACGCGCTCGGCGGCGAGCGCCTGAGGATCGCCGTCCCCGCCTCAGGACGCCTGCGCGAGCCCGCGGTCGCGCTCCTCGAGGACGCTGGCCTCGGCCCCGAGCGCCCAGGCGACCGCGCGCTCGCCTTCCCCTGCCGGAACGCTCCGGTCGACGTCCTCCTCGTCCGCGCAGCCGATATCCCCGAGTACGTGCAGGACGGCGTCGTCGACTGCGGGATCACCGGGCTCGACCTCGTCCACGAGCGGAGCGTCGCCGTGTCCGAGCTCCTCCGGCTCGGGTTCGGATCGTGCCGGCTCGAGGCCGCGGTTCCGACGGAGTCCCCGATCGGCGCGCTCGAGGAGCTCGAGGGCGTGCGGATCGCGACGGTCTTCCCACGCCTCACGCGCCGCCTCCTCGGCGAGCGAGGCATCGCGGTCGAGATCGTCGAGGTCACGGGGGCGGTCGAGGTCGCCCCCCGACTCGGCCTCGCCGACGCGATCGTCGACCTCGTCTCGAGCGGAAGCACGCTGCGCACGAACGGCCTCCGCTCCGTCGGGGTCCTCTTCGCATCCGAGGCGGTGCTCG
>JAVQXS010000363.1:0-2116 GCA_033578065.1 Thermoleophilia bacterium | reverse complement strand
GCCCGTCCTCGAGCGCGACGAGCCCCGCGAGCTCGAGCTCGAGGAGAGCCGCCGACGCCTGGCTGGCGTCGAGCTCGCTCGCCCGGAGCAGCTCGTCCTCCGTGAGAGCGCCGTCACGCAGCCGCTCGAGGAGGCGGACGGCCGTGATGCCGAGCTCCGGTGCCGGAGCACCCGGCGGCTCGATGCCGAGCGCCTCGAGCACGTCGGCCACCCCGGTCGCTGGCGTCGCCCCCAAACGGAGAAGGGCGTTCGTCCCCTCGGAGAGCGCGGAGGTGATCTCGCCGGGCACCGCGAGCACCTCGCGCCCCTCCTCGAGCGCGAAGTCCGCGGTGATGAGCGCGCCGCTCCGCTGTCTCGCCTCGACGACGACGGTGGCGGCGCAGAGGCCGGCGATGACGCGGTTCCGCGCCGGAAAGCGCCACGGGGCGGGCTCGATGCCGGGCGGGTACTCGGAGACGAGGAGGCCACGCTCGCCGATGCGTCGCGCGAGCTCGGCGTGCGCCGCCGGGTAGTCGCGGTCGATCCCGCAGCCGAGGACGGCTACCGTCACCCCGTCCGCCTCGAGCGCCCCGCGGTGCGCCTCCCCGTCGATGCCGCGCGCCAAGCCGCTGACGACGACGACCCCGGCCCGCGCGAGCTCGCGACCGAGGAGACGGCCAACGGCGCGGCCGTACGCCGAGCAGGAGCGTGCGCCGACGACCGCGACGCACGGGCCATGGAGGATCTCCGGCGCCGCGTGCCCCCGCAGCCACAGCTCCACCGGAGGGTCGTGGATCGCCGCGAGGAGCGGCGGGTATCGGGGATCGCCGCGCTCGAGACGCCGGAGCGCGGTCACGAGCGGAGCTCCGCTGGCAGGCGGTAGGAGAGCGCCTCTGCGACGTGCGCGACCTCGACCACCGGCGAGCCCGCGAGCGCTGCGATCGTCCGAGCCACCCGGGCGACGCGCAGGCGCCCGCGTCCGGAGAGGGGCAGCCGGTCGACCGCGTCCGAGAGGAGCGCAGAGGCGCTCTCCGTCCGCCGCGGCGGCGCTGCCCGGAGTCGCTCCCGAGCTCCGAGCACGCGCTCCCGCACGATCGCGGAGCGCTCTCCCGGTGGCGCGGCGAGCTCAGCCGATCGGGCCCGCGGCATCGTGACTGCGAGGTCGAAGCGGTCGAGCAGCGCGCGGGAGAGCCGATCCTGGTAGGCGTGGAGGCGCTGGGGGCTGCACCGGCAGGCGGTGGCGGGATCTCCCCGCGCGCCGCACGGGCAGAGGTTCATCGTCGCGAGGAGCTGGAACCGGGCCGGGAAGAGCGCGTGTCCCCCGACGCGGGCGACCGACACGACGCCGTCCTCGAGCGGCTGCCGGAGGGATTCGAGCACATCGCGGCGGAACTCCGGGAGCTCGTCGAGGAGGAGGACGCCGCGGTGCGCGAGCGAGACCTCACCGGGCCGCGGGCTCGATCCTCCCCCGATGATGGAGGGTGCCGACGCGCCGTGGTGCGGAGCGCGGAAGGGCGGGACGGTGACGAGCGGGCACGCCGGCGGGAGGATCCCCGCGACCGAGTGGATCCGCGTCACCTCGAGCGCCTCGTCACGGGTGAGCGGTGGGAGGATGCCCGGCAGTCGGCGGGCGAGCATCGTCTTGCCCGTGCCAGGGGGGCCCTGGAGGAGGAGGTTGTGGCCACCCGCAGCGGCGATCTCGAGCGCGCGCCGCCCCCGCTCTTGCCCGCGGACGTCTGCGAGGTCGGGAACGGCGTTCGGGGCGAGCGACTCCTCGGGGAGGGGATCGTAGCGGGGAGGGTCGATCTCGCCGCGGAGGTACGCGACCGCCTCCGCGAGGTGGGCTACGGGCACCGGCTCGACCCCGGCGAGCGCCGCCTCGGCCGCAGAGGCGGAAGCGCACACCACCCTCCGGATCCCGGCCCGTCTCGCTCCCTCGGCGACGGCGAGCGTCCCGGCGACGGGGCGGATCCGGCCGTCGAGCCCGAGCTCGCCGATCGCGGCATGCTCCGCGAGGCGCTCGGGAGGGATCTGGCGGCTCGCGGCGAGCACCGCGAGAGAGATAGGGGGGTAGAAGACCCAGCCCGACATACGGAGCGCGGCTGGGGCGAGGGTCAACGGGATAAGGCGATCGCCC
>JAVQXS010000362.1:0-2142 GCA_033578065.1 Thermoleophilia bacterium | reverse complement strand
GTACCGTCTGTCGCCGCGCCGAGCGCGCGACGCTCGAGGCGGCACACGCGCACGCGGTGAACCCGCTCGTCCTCGTCTACCTCAACCGCCTCTCGGATCTCCTCTTCATCCTCGCCCGCTACGCGAACGCGGCCGATGGTCGTGACGAGCCCCTCTGGCGGCCCGGCGGGAGCCGCGCGTAGCCCACTCAGGCGACAGCCGGCCAGCGCCCGCCGAGCCACGCCGCGAGCTCCTGGGCTGGTTGCGGCGCGGCGACGAAGAACCCCTGCGCGAGCTCGCAGTCCCAGGATGCGAGTCGACGCCAGGTCTCGCGGGTCTCGACCCCCTCGGCGACGACCGGAATCCCGAGGGAGCGGCCGATCTCGACGAGCCCATGAACGATCGCGGCGTCCACTGCGCTCCGCCCGATGTCGTGCACGAGCCCGGCGTCGATCTTCAGCTCGTGGAAGGGGATCGTCCTCAGCGCCGCGATCGACCCGGCGCGACCCCCGTCGTCGAGCGAGAGCCGGACGCCGAGCTTCGCGAGCCTTCCGAGGGGCAGCGGATCGAGGCTGCTCCCGGCGCCGACGCTCGTCGGGGAGACCTCGAGCGTCAGGCGCTCGGGCGGCATCTCCCCTCGGCGGAGGATCGCTGCCAGCGCGTCGAGGAACGCGCGGTCGTCGAGCAGGCGCAGGGGGACGTTCACGCGCACCGCGAGGTCGGTTCCCGCGGCGGCCCAGAGCTCGCGCGCGGCGAGAGCGTCCTCGACGACGAGGAGCGTGAGGTCGCGGACGAGGGCGGTGCGCTCGACGTGGGGCACGAAGTCCGAGGGGGGCACGTGCGTCCGGTTCGGGCGCAGGCGGCGGACGAGCGCCTCGGCGCTGTGCGGCGCTCCCGAGCGGAGGTCGAGGACTGGCTGGTAGAGGACGACGAGCTCGCTCCGCTTCAGCGCGAGCTCGACGTCGCGGACGACGGCGGGGTCGATGCGACGCTCGAGGGGGACGACGCCATCGCTCGGCCCGTGCTTCCGCTCGTACATGTGCGCGTCCGCGCGCTCGAGGAGCTTCTCGACCGAGTCTCCGTCCACCGGGTGGATCGCCCACCCGACGCTCGCGTCGAGCTCGACCGACGATCCGCCGACGGCGATCGGGGCGCGAGCGGCCCGTCGGAGGCGATCGGCGAGGACGCCTGCGTCCTCCTCGCCCGCGCCGACCGAGACGACGACGAACTCGTCGCCTCCGACCCGAGCCACCGTGTCGCTCGTGCGGAGGGTGTCCACGAGGCGACCGGCGAGCGCGCGCAGGGCGGCATCGCCGCCTCCGTGGCCGTGGAGGTCGTTCACGCTCTTGAAGCCGTCGAGGTCGATGACGACGACCGTGAACGGCTCCCCGGTGCGCTGGGTGCGACAGATCGCCTGCTCGATGCGGTCCTCGAGGAGAGCGCGGTTCGGGAGCCCGGTGAGCGGGTCGTGGAGCGCGCTCGCCTGCGCATGGCTCGCGCGCGCGCTGAGGTAGAGCCCTGCGCTCGCCGCGAGGAGCGCGACGACGGCGAGAGCGAGGAGCGCCCGGTCTGGCGCGGCGCGCAGGAGGACGACGACGATGCCTGCCGCGAGGACGAGCGTCGCGAGGAGCATCGCCCAGAGGAGGCTGCTGCCGACCTCTCGCCTGGATCGAATCGCCACAGACTCCGGTACCCCTTCCCCTCCCGAGTGAGCCGCAGTGCTCCGACGCTACTCGGGGAGGGAGCGCTCGTCACCCCTCCGACGGGGGAGGCGCTCCCCCCTTCCAGGGAGCGGAGCGCTCGCGGGGAGGAGCGAGCGGGTCGCCCCGGAACTCCGTCGCCGTGGATGTCGGAGCGGGCATCGTCGGCCTCGTCGCGGGGCTCGCCGTCGCGCCCCTCGCGGACGTCCTCGCCACGAACGCCCCCGTGGGGGCGCCGCTCCTGCGCCGCGCTCGGCTCTCCGGACGCTTCCCCCTCGTCGCGCTCGGGACAGGGGGGCTCGGCGCAGCGTGCGGCCTCGCGTTCGGCCTCACCCTCGAGGCGCTCGCCAGCGCGCTCCTCTGCTGGCTCCTCGTGACGGTGAGCCGAACCGATCTCGAGCACCGCCTGCTGCCCGACCGCCTCGTGCTCCCGGGTGCCGCGGCGCTCCTCGCCCTCCGAACG
>JAVQXS010000361.1:0-2147 GCA_033578065.1 Thermoleophilia bacterium | reverse complement strand
GAGCGCGTACCAGTAGAAGCGCAGGGGTCTCCGAGCGAGCAGGGCGACGCCGGTGACGAGGAAGCCGAAGTGGAGGACGAACTTCACGAAGCCCTTCCACCACTGGTCGAAGGCCTGCGCCGTGTCGAGGTTGTAGTACCCGGCGAGGTAGACGAGCGCGAAGGCGACGAAGAACGCGAGCGCGCCCACGGCCGCGCGCGCGAGCCGCGGGTCGCCGCGCTCGAGCCGATCCCAGAGGAAGGCGACGAGGAAGACCGAGGTGAGGACGTCGGCGATGGTGAGCGCGCCCGCGAGCTCCCAGCGGAACTTGTGGAAGGTGACGACGAAGACGGTGAGGAGGAAGAGCGCGTCGAGGAAGGGCTGCGCGAGGACTCTCTCTCTGCGTGCCGTGTCCGCTCCTGCGAGCGGGAGCGCGGCGCTCGTCATGCCGCGAGCTCCCGCAGCAGCTCCGCGAGCTCCTCGACGCGCGCCCGGCGCGAGAGACGCTCCCGGGCCTCCTCGGAGAGCTCGATCGGCTCGAGCCCGCCGCTCAGGAAGCGCCGGTGGAGCTCCTCGAGCGCGAGGCGGATCCCCTCGACGTCGCCGGGCGCGACGACGATGCCCGCGCCCGTCTCCCGCACGAGCGCCGCCGCCGCCCCGTCCGGCGGCACGACGGCGAGGATCGGGCGCCCCGCCGCGAGGTACTCGAAGACCTTCCCCGAGAGAACGCCCTTGCCCCTGCCGTCCGCCTCCGGCACGAGGAGGAGGAGCGCCTCCGAGTCGCGCTCGAGCCGCAACGCCTCCGAGCGCGGCGCGTAGGGGAGGATCCGGAGCCGGTCGCCGAGGCCGAGCGCCTCCGCCCACTCGCGATCCGAGGAGCGGAAGTCCCCGACGAAGCGCGCCTCGAGGTCGAGGCCGGAGGCGGCGAGCGCCTCGAGGAACGGCCGCGGGTCGCGCTGGCCGAAGAAGCTCCCAGCATGCGTGATGCGGAAGCGCTCGCCTCGTCGGTACTCGAGGCCGGCGAAGTCGTCGAAGTCGCAGCCGTTCGCGATCACGCGCACCGGGCCGCGCGGAGCGAGCGCGCGCATCTCCTCGGCGATCGCCTCGGAGACGCACGAGATCGCGTCTGCCTGCCGGGCAACGAGGCGGGCGAGTCGCTCGTTCGCCGCCTGTCGCGCCCTCGTGGCGGCGCTGTCCGCTCGCCGGTGCTGGTTCGCGACGAGCGGGTCGCGGAGGTCGGCGAGCCAGCGCGCGCCGGTCGCGCGCGTCACCGCGGCGCCGACGAGGTGGACGGAGCCCGGAGGAGAGGTCGTGAGCACGACGTCGATCCCTTCGGCGCGGACGATGCGGATGGCCGCGGGAATCGCCGTGAGGTTCCAGGTGACGCTCGCGTCCGGGAGGAGGAGGCGGCGCGCGGTGACCTGGGCGCGGACGAGCGCGCGCTCGACCCCTTCCGCGGCCCGAAGCTCCTCCCTCGGGCGCCTGGCGCGGGGACCGAGGTAGCGGGCGCGGTGCACCCACGCCCGCGTCGGGACGCGGAGCTCGGGGTCCCGGTGCACCCACTTCGGGTCGTCGGGGGCGAGGACGTGCGTCTCGATCCCGAGCGCGGGCAGGTACTGCGCGATCTTCAGCGGACGTTGCACGCCGCCCCCGCCCGCGGGGGGGAAGTACATCGTCACGAGGAGGGCCTTCACGCGCGCGAAGGGTAGACCGGCGGGCTGCGCGCGAGCGGGCCGCGCGCCTACCCGATCGCCGCGAGGGCCCCCGCCGCAGCCTCGAGGGTCGCCTCGATCTCCTCCTCGCCGTGCGCGGTCGAGAGGAAGGCTGCCTCGAACTGCGAGGGCGCGAGGTAGACGCCGCGCTCGAGGAGCGCGCGATGGAAGCCTGCGTACCGTTCCGTATCCGCCTGCCTCGCCTCGTCCCAGCAGGTGACGGGCGCGTCCGAGAAGAAGAGCCCGAGCATCGTCCCCACGCGGGCGACCTGCACTCGCCCCCCGAGCTCGGCGAGCCCCTCCTCGAGCTGTGCCCCGCGACGCTCGAGCTCATCCCAGACGCCGGGCGCCGCGAGCGCCGCGAGCGTGGGGGGGGGCGGGGGGGGCGCGGGCGGGGGCCGGGGGGGGGCCCCCCCCGGGGGGAGGGGGCCCGCCCGCGCGCCCCCCCCCCCGCCC
>JAVQXS010000360.1:0-2148 GCA_033578065.1 Thermoleophilia bacterium | reverse complement strand
CGCGGGCCTCGGAGGGCGAGCGGCCGCTCGCGGGACGACGGATCTACTTCGTCGGCATCGGCGGCGCAGGGCTCTCCGCGTACGCGAACATCGCGCGGGCGTGGGGAGCCGAGGTCGCCGGCTGGGATGCGCGCGAGACGATCTTCATGGACACCCTCGCGGGGGTGGAGGTCGACGTGGGGGAAGAGCCGACGCCGCCGCCGGGGTTCGAGGTCGTCGTCTCGAGCGCGCACCTCGGTCGGGCCGAGGGCCGCACCCGGGCCGAGTTCCTCGCCGAGCTCGTCGCCCTGCGGGCGTCGATCGTCATCGGCGGCGCGCACGGGAAGACGACGACGACAGCCATGGTCGCGTACGCCCTGCGGGAGGCGGGGGACGACCCCTCGTGGATCATCGGCGGCGTCGTGCCTCAGCTCGGCGGGAACGCGGGCGCCGGCCAGGGCTGGCTCGTGGTCGAGGGCGATGAGTCGGACCGGTCGCTCGCCGGGCTCCGACCCGAGATCGCGGTCGTCACGAACGTCGATCTCGACCACCACGCGACCTTCGCCTCGCGCGCCGAGCTCGAGCGCTTTTTCGAGGAGTGGCTCGAACGCGCTCCGACCGCGATTCGTGGCTGGCAGCTCGAGCCGGTGGGCTTCGAGCTCGCGGTGCCGGGCGAGCACAACCGGCTGAACGCGGCCTGCGCCCTCGCCGCCCTCGAGCGGGCTGGCGTCGAGCGGACGGCGGCCGAGAGAGCGCTCGCCCGCTTCACCGGAGTCGCCCGCCGCTTCGAGCTCGTGGGCGAGGCACGAGGGGTGCGGGTGTACGACGACTACGCCCACAACCCCGCGGAGATCGAGGCGGCGCTGCGGACGGCGCGCCACGAGAGGCCGAGGAGGCTCGTGGCCGTCTACCAGCCCCACGTGTACGAGCGCACGCGGCACCTCCACGCGGAGCTCGGACGGGCGCTCGGTCTCGCCGATGCGGTGGTGGTGACCGACCTCGTGGGAGCGCGGGACGCACCGAGAGCGGGTGTCAGCGGCAAGCTCGTGCTCGAGGCCGTGCCCCGAGGCGTGCGCCGGGGATGGGCGCCGACGCTCGACGACGCGGCGCGCCTCGCCCTCGCCTGGGCAGGAGAGGGGGACGTCGTCGTGACGCTCGGCGTGGGAGAGCCGTGGCGGGCTGCGCGCGCGATCGTCGAAGGGCTCGCAGCGACGTGAGGGAGACGACCTTGCCGCACATCGAGCACGGTGTCCCGCTCGCTCGGCTGACGACGATCGGGACCGGGGGGCCGGCGGCCGCGTACGCAGCGCCGCGGACCCTCGCCGAGCTTCAGGCCGCGCTCCGCTACGCGGCGGAGCGCGGCCTCCCCGTCGCCGTCGTCGGGCTGGGCTCGAACGTGCTCGCGGCGGATCGAGGTGTCGACGCGCTCGTGCTGCGGCTCACAGGCGAGCTCGCGCGGGTGGAGGCGCGCGGCACGTCGCTCCACGCCGGAGGCGGCGCGTCGAACGCGGTCTGCCTCCACGCCGCCCGACGAGCCTCGCTCGGCGGCTTCGAGTTCGCCTGCGCGATCCCGGGAACCGTGGGCGGAGGCGTCCGCATGAACGCGGGGGCCTACGGGAGCGACTGGTCGGAGGTCCTCGTCCGAGCGCTCGTCGTCACCGCCGAGGGGGCGGCGTGGAGGTCGCCCCAGGAGCTCGGTCTCGCCTACCGCGCCTCAGCGCTCGCCGCCGACGAGGTCGTGGCCGCGGTCGAGCTCCGGCTCGTCCGCCGGCCGGAGGGCGAGATCAAGGCTCGCCTGGCCGAGCTTCAGGCCGCGCGCAAGGCGACGCAGCCGACGAGGGCCCGGACCTTCGGGAGCGTCTTCAAGAACCCGCCCGGGGAGCTCGGTGCCGGCCGGATCCTCGACCTCTGCGGGCTCAAGGGGTACCGCGTCGGCGGCGCTGCGATCTCCGAGAAGCACGCGAACTTCATCGAGAACGTCGACCGAGCGACGAGCGCGGACTGCCTCGCGCTCATGGCAGAGGCGCGCCGACGTGCCCGCGAGGAGCTCGGCGTCGAGCTCGAGCAGGAGGTCGTCTTCCTCGGGGATCTCGCCCTCGAGCGCTCCGCGCGCTGTCAGCGCGCGGAGCGCTCCGGGGGAGGGGCGCTCGGGGCGGCGAAACGGGTCGC
>JAVQXS010000359.1:0-2163 GCA_033578065.1 Thermoleophilia bacterium | reverse complement strand
TTCGACGTCGCTCCGTCCGCGGGCGAGGGGATCGGGGTGGGCACGGCCGCCGGCGCCGCGGTCGGCGGCTCGCTTGCCGGCGGTCGAGCGGCTGCGAGCGCCGTCTCGGCCGTGAGGGCCCCGCCCACCGTCTGGACACCTTCGAGAGCCGCCACGTCGTCGCGGCGGCGCGCGAACTCCGGCTCGCGCTCCTTGATCCACGCGAGGAGCGGCGCGGCCACGAAGATCGACGAGTACGAGCCGGCCCCGATGCCGACGAGGAGCGCGAAGGCGAAGTCGCGCAGCGTCGCCCCGCCGAAGAAGTAGAGCGCGGCGACCGGCAGGAGCGTGGACAGGGTGGTCGCGAGCGAGCGCGGCAGCACCTCCCAGAGGGACACGTTCCCGATGACCCGGAACGATGCGCGCCGCAGGAGCGGGACGTTCTCCCGGATCCGGTCGTAGATGATGATCGTGTCGTAGATCGAGTAGCCGAGCACGGTGAGGACGGCAGCGACCGTCGCGGTCGTCACCTCGCGGAAGGTGAGCGCGTAGACCCCGACGGTGATGACGACGTCGTGCGCGAGCGCGACGACGACCCCGATCGAGAACTTCCACTGGAAGCGGAAGGAGATGTAGAGGACGATGAGGAGCAGGCTGACGAGGATCGCGAGGAGCGCGGCGTTGAGGATCTGCCGCCCGAAGCTCTCCGAGACGCTCGTCGCCCCGAACGAGGTCGCCTCGAGGGAGCGGGCGAGCTCCCGCTGGAGCGCGTTCTGCTCGGCCTGCGACAGCGCCTCGGTGCGGATCGAGAACCTCGTGTACCTCCCGCCGACGGGCTCGCCCCGCCCCTGGATGACGGCACCGGCCTGGCCGATCTTCGCGGCCTCCGCGCGCACCGCCTCGAGCGCGGTGGGCTGCGGCGTCTCGAAGGTGATCTGCGTGCCGCCCTTGAAGTCGATGCCGAGGTTGAGCCCGTTGACGACGAGCGCCGCCGCCGAGAGCGTCACGGCGGCGGCGGAGAGCGCGAACCAGATGCGGCGCTTGCCGATGAAGTCGATCCGCAGCCACGTGGGGAGACCCTGTCCGGTCGTGCCCATGAGCCGCGGGCTCTCGATCCAGCGCAGCCCGGCGAGGAGGCCGAGGATCGCGCGCGTCGCGAGCACGGCGGTGAGCATCGAGAGCGCGATGCCGAGCAGGAGCATGAGCGCGAAGCCACGCACGCTCGCGGTGGCGACGGCGAAGAGCACCATCGCGGTGATCGCCGTCACGACGTTCGCGTCGAAGATCGTCGCGAAGCCCTTGCGGTAGCCCTGCGTGATCGCAGCGCGCACCGAGCGGCCGGCACGCACCTCCTCCTTGATGCGCTCGAAGATGACGATGTTCGCGTCCGCCGCGACCCCGAAGGTGAGGACGAGGCCGGCGAAGCCCGGGAGCGTCAGGGTGACGTTGAAGAGGAGGATCGTCGCGTAGAGGAGCGCCGCGTAGATGGCGAGACCCGCCACCGCGACGAGGCCGAGGAACCGGTAGAAGACGACGAGGAAGAGGGCGACGAGGAGGATGCCGCCGAGGGCTGCACGCCACGCCTCCGCGAGCGAGTCCTTCCCGAGCGTCGCCGAGATGTCGGTGCGCTGGAGGACCTCGAACTCGACCGGCAGCGCGCCGGTCTGGAGGACGAGGGCGATCTCCCTCGCCTCCTCGTAGGACTCGAGCCCCTCGATCTGCGCGCGCCCCCCTCCGATCCCGCCGGAGAGGGAGTTGTCCGTGTAGTCGATCTGGGGGAAGGTCTTGATCTCGCGATCGAGGACGATCGCGAAGTGCTGCGGCGCCTGCCGGAGCTTGCCCCGAATCCAGAGGTTGCGGGTGACCTCCTCGAACTTCTTCCCGCCCGCGTCGGTGAACTCCATCGTCACGATCGGGCGGTTCCCACCCCCCGGGCTCGTGTCGAAGTCGGCGCGCGTGCCCTCGAGCTTCAGGTCCTCGCCCGTGAGCTCCGGAACCTCCGGCGGCTCGTACCTGAAGAGGTAGTAGTACGTCTCCGTCGGAGGGACGCCGCTGCCCTGCGGGCCGCCGGGGCAGACGACGGCGCCCTCGCCGCAGGTGATGACGACGGTCCTCTCCGGGACGCCGAAGAGCTCCCGACCGGACGGGAGCGTGCCGTCGAAGCGCTCGAGCGCTGCGCCCTCG